>CAMCME010000005.1 GCA_945875925.1 Rickettsia typhi
TTTGGTATTTATAATCCAAACTAACTTCATCTTTTTGGCTAAAAATTGCAAAAAGCCTCAAGTTGTATGAGTATACAACTTTCATTTTTTACAATTTTTATCTCAAAAATATTTTGTTAGTTCGGACTATAAATAGTTTATTTGGTATAACTGGTTATTGGCTAAATAAATCCAAAAAAAATGGCGGGCTTTCCAAAAAAGGAAAGCCCGCCATTTTGTTATCTAGTCTCGCTTAAATTACGAGGCTAACTAATCTAATAAAACCATAAGTGTGTCAGCACCTTGCATTTCAGCGTAACCACCCTTCACTTCGATTTGTTTTAAGATATTTTGTTTGTCATCATAAACTGTAATTTGACCTTCTCTAAGCTTTGCAATAATTGCTTCATGGCCATACATAACACCGATATCGCCGGCAGAAGACGGAACAACAGCCATATTACAATCACCTTTAAAGATGATTCCTTGTACAGAGATGATTTCTAAGTTTAATGCTGACATAATTTGATGAGATTTAATCACTTCATTTCCCTCTTTTTTTAGGAGGGGGAAATGAGAGAAATTATTTTGTTTCTTTTAACAATTTTTCGCCTTTAGCAATAGCTTCTTCGATTGATCCAACCATGTAGAAAGCTGATTCAGGAAGATAGTCATATTTACCAGTACAAATTTCTTTGAAGCTGTTAATAGTATCTTTCAAAGCAACCCATTTACCAGGAGCGCCAGTGAAAACTTCAGCTACATGGAAAGGTTGAGATAAGAAGCGTTGAATTTTTCTAGCTCTTGCAACGGTAAGCTTATCTTCTTCAGAAAGTTCATCCATACCAAGAATCGCGATGATGTCTTGTAGAGATTTGTAGGCTTGAAGAATTTTTTGAACTTCGCGTGCAGTGTCATAATGTTCTTTACCAACGATGCGTGGATCTAAAATTCTTGAAGTAGAATCAAGAGGATCAACCGCTGGGTAAATACCGATTTCGGCGATTTGACGAGAAAGTACAGTTGTTGCATCCAAATGCGAGAATGAAGTCGCAGGAGCTGGATCAGTCAAGTCATCTGCTGGTACATAAATTGCTTGTACAGAAGTGATTGAACCATTTTTTGTAGAAGTAATTCTTTCTTGCATGGTACCCATTTCAGTCGCAAGAGTTGGTTGGTAACCTACAGCTGAAGGAATACGACCAAGCAACGCAGAAACTTCAGAACCAGCTTGAGTGAAACGGAACACATTATCTACGAAGAAAAGTACATCGCGGCCTTCTTTATCACGGAAATATTCAGCTTGAGTAAGTCCAGTTAGGGCAACTCTTGCGCGCGCTCCAGGCGGTTCATTCATTTGTCCGTAAACAAGTGCAACTTTAGAATTTTTCAAATCGTTAATATCAATAACGCCTGAATCCATCATTTCATGGTAAAGATCGTTTCCTTCACGAGTTCTTTCACCAACACCCGCGAACACTGAATAACCAGAGTGAGCTTTAGCAACATTATTGATCAATTCCATGATCAATACTGTTTTACCAACACCAGCACCACCGAATAGACCGATTTTACCACCTTTAGCGTAAGGAGCCAAAAGGTCGATAACTTTAATACCAGTAACTAGAATTTCAGTTTCAGTAGCTTGATCAACTAATTCTGGAGCTGCAGCGTGAATTGGAGCAAGAGTTTTATAATCGATTGGACCTTTTTCATCAATTGGCTCCCCGATCACATTCATGATGCGGCCCAAAGTGGCTTCACCAACTGGAACCATGATGGCATTTCCAGTATCAATAACTTCTAAACCACGAGTAAGACCGTCAGTTGAGTCCATTGCAATTGTTCTAACAACTCTTTCACCAATGTGAAGAGCAACTTCTAATACAAGTTTTTTGCCATTATTAACACATTCTAAAGCGTTATAGATAGCGGGCATTTCACCATTTTCAAACTCCACATCGACGACGGCTGAAATAACTTGAGTAATTTTTCCTTTATTTTTCATAAACAAGAAATCGGGTTAGTATTATTTTGTAAATTTATTGATTTTAAACCATGTCAGCGACTGGCAACAGATAAGGAGCGGCACACTAATTGTCGGCAACTTAATTCACAAGAGAAGAGTTAAAAAATTCTAATATTTTTTCTCAATGTCATTGCCGCGAAGGCGGGAATCCAAAGTGTTTCTGCAAATGTGGATACACTAAATTCTGGATTCCCGCCTTCGCGGCAATGAAATTGAGAGAGAAACGCACCTAACTTAAACCGTATAAGGCGGTTTTTTGTTAATAGTTTGTACTTCTAGCATGATGTCTTTACCAATTGGAGCTGCTGCTGCCGAGCCACTTTTACCATGTTCAACCACCACAGAAATTGCATATTTGGGATCATGCACGGGTGCAAATCCAATAAAAATTGCGTGATTCTGATTAGCGTTAATAGCATTTTCGGCCTTCGACATTTCGCCTTCTCTTTTTGAAATAACTTGCGAAGTTCCAGTTTTTCCAGCCATTTCAAAACCTTTGATATCAATTCTTTTACCATAAGCCGTGCCACCTGGCTCATTTACCACGCGGCGCATTCCTTCACGCACTAAATTTAAATGATCTAATTTTACCAAAGGTTGATTTTGTAAATCGTAATATTGTTTGGTGATATTATGATTGCGCACCAAATAAGGCTTAATTGGAATTCCACCATTGGCAACGCGAGCTGTTACCAATGCCATTTGCAAAGGAGTTGCTAAAACAAATCCTTGTCCAATTGCAGTATTTAAAGTGTCGCCACCCACCCAAGGTTGTTTGAAAACTTTTCTTTTCCATTCATCAGATGGCACATTTCCTGCTTTGGCGCCATGCAAACTAATGTCAAATTTCTCGCCATAACCAAATTTCTTGGCCATATCACAAAATTTTTCAGCACCAATTTGATTCGCGATGGTGAAAAAATAAGTGTTACAAGAATGCATAATTCCTTCCACCATATCCACTGAGCCATGTCCACCTTCTTTCCAACAATGAAAAGTTCTTTTGCCAAGTTGATAACCACCATTACAAAAAACTCGAGCATTGCGATTGACTCCAGCTTCAAGAGCTGCAAGAGCCACCATCAATTTAAAAGTTGATCCTGGAGGATATAAAGCCGCAACGGGCTTGTTATTTAGAGGTCTTTTTGGATCGGTATTTAAATCTTGCCAATATTGTTTGGAAACTCCTTCAACGAAATTATTGGGATCAAAAGTTGGGCTCGATGCGTAAGACAAAATTTCACCAGTCTTCACATCCATCACCACCACTGATGCCACATCATCTTTTATTCTTTCGGTGACAAATTTTTGTAAACGCATGTCAATTGTTAAATGGACTTTTGATCCTTCAACCGCGGGCTTAATTGAAAGTGTGCGCACTGGAATTTCATGAGCATTCACCTCCACATATTTTACTCCATATTTACCGCGCAAAGCTTCGTCAAAAGTTCTTTCAAGGCCCGCTTTGCCAACGCGAAAATCGGGATGCATAAAAAGATTTTGTTCATTTTCATCAATTTCTTTTTCAGAAGGAAGCGAGGCGTAGCCCAAGAAATGCGCGGTTTCGGCTGGAAATGGATAGCGTCTGACGATGCCGCTTTCAATTGAAAGCCCTGGTAAAAGATGAGAGTTAGTTTCAATTCTTGCTAAATCATCCCAAGATAAATTATCGATTAGTGAAACGATGCTTTTGCGGCGAGTATTCTTAATTTTTGTTAAAAAAAGATTTTTAGTTTCTTCGCTCATCTCAAGAATTTTTCCTAATTTGTCTATCAAATCATTGCTGTTTTTTTTGCTTTCTGAATAAAGTAACAAACGATAATTGCCGTCATTTTTCGTCAGAGGAATATCATTTCGATCAAAAACTATACCACGGGGAGCTGGCTTAATTAAAGGTTTTATGCGGTTGCTGTCAGATTGAATGGAATATTCTTCATGTTTCCAAAGTTGCAAATAACTAAGTCTAGTTACAAGAATAGTCGCAAGAGTTGATTGCGCTGCGCCTAGAAAAAAGGCTCTGCGATTAAAAACTTTATTTTTGCGAATATCTCTTAGCATTATTTATCTTGGAAGTAATTTTGAACTTAAATAGTCAAAAAATTTATGCATCACAACATAAATTGTGGAAGAGAGAACCAGTTGTAGAAGAGGAATTTTAATGCTGTAAGCAACACCATTAAAAATTGATAAAATGACCCATTTCATCAATAAAAAGCAAAAGCAAAAAGCGATAAATTGTTGCCAAATTTGTTGGAAATTTTCTTTGATTAAAAGTCTTTGATTAAGCAGAGAGAATAATTTTACTAAGGCGATATAGCACAAAGCTGTAGTGCCCAGAGGATTGCCATTTAAAGAATCATTCCAAATTCCCATCAGAAAAATAAACCAAATTCCGAATGAATTTTTGAAGACGGCAAAATAAAAAATTATCATCAAATCAAAAAGCGGCATCACATCCGAAAGCCCGCCAATTCTGATGTCAGAGACATTAGAAATAACAAACAGAATCGCAATTAAATGCAAAGTTACAATGCGTGATATTGATTTTTGTTCGAGCATTTTGAAAAAAATGAGAAGATTTAGGCTAGAAAGACTACAGAATTGTTAATTGATTGGTTTTTGTCCAGAAAAAAACCCATCTGAATTGAAACTCAGATGGGTTAGATTCTTTAGAAAAAATTTCTTAGAAACTATTTGCCGAATAATTTAGCAAAATTTCTTTTTTTACGCTTTTTCCAGAAACCTCTGTGATAAGCGTCAGAAGCCAAAAGTGGAACCACTGAAGTAGCTTCAGCAAAAACCATTTGTTCATAAGTTGTATCAACTTTTCCCCATGAGCAAGCTTCTTTCAAAGTTGAAGAAGAGCAAGCGCCGTCACGAGAATCAGCAACAGTGATTTGAATTGCATATTTATGCATTTCAGCTTCAACACCTAAAATTTCAGCACAAACTACAGTATCTTGAACGAAGTTTTTCGGCACACCGCCACCAATCATTAGAAGACCAGTTGTGCCAGCTTTAATTTTGATGTCAGTCAATTCTCTGAAATCAGCAACTGAATCGATCGTCATATGTTTTTTCGGGTTTTTAACTTGGTGTAAAACCAAACCAAAACCAGCAGAAGAATCTGTGAAAGCTGGGCAGAAAATCGGAACATTATGATCATAGCAAAGCTCGATCAAAGATTCTTTTTTCTTAGCATTTTTCTTCAAATATTTTCCCATTTCCCAGATAAATTCACGAGATGAATAAGGGCGAACTTCTAGAGAATTAGCGATTTTGAAAATTACATTATCGCAATTTTGCAAATCTTTTTCATCGATGTAAGTGTCATAAATTCTGTCGATGTAATTTTTGCGAAGGAATTGGTCGTCGATGAATGGAGTTCCTTGGTAATGTTTAAAACCTAAAGCTTCAAAAAAATCCATATCCACAATTGAAGCCCCAGTTGCAACAACTGCGTCAATCATGCCGAACTTAATCATGTCGGCATAAACTTTCATACATCCGCCAGCAGAAGTAGAACCAGCCAAAGTTAAAATGTTTGAACAATCTTTGTCTTTCAACATCATGTTGAAAATTTCAGTTGCTCTAGCCAAATCACGAGAAGTGAATGACATGTGATCCATTTGATCAATAATTGGGCGAGCATCAAAAGAAGTGATGTCGATATGTTTTACTGGGCGTTTTAATAGCTCTTTTTTAGTAACCATTTTTGATACTTAAATTGAATTTAACAAAGTGTTAAGAAGCTTAATTTGTAGATTCTTCTTGTTCTTGTAGATCTTTATACATTGAAACTAAAGGTTCATCACAAACTTCAATTTGAAGATTTTTGTTAAATCCGTTGAAGTCAGTTCTGATGCTGCGGCTGTAAGCGCCAAGTTGACCTATTTCGATATAGTCACCCTCAGCAATATTATCTGGCAGATAAAATGGACCTTTCATTGTGTCTAAAGAATCGCAAGTTGGGCCGTAAAATCCGAAAGGAATATTTTTTGAAGACAGGATATTTTCACCTTTAACGCGAATAGCTTTTGTTGGATAGATGAAACCCGGAAAACCAGCGTCAAATAAACCACCATAAGTTCCGTCATTCAAATAAAGCATGCCTTTTTTTCTAGCTTCCACGCGTACTAAAAGTGATCCAGATTCTGCAACTAAAGCGCGTCCTGGTTCGCACCAGATTTTGCAGCCTTTTTCTAAATTAAGCTGATTAATTGCGTCGAAAATTTCGTCAAAATAAGCGCGTAAATTTGGTGGAGTCATGCCCGGGTAAGACGATGGAAAGCCGCCACCAATATCGATCACATCAAGTTTAACTTTTGATTGCTCAAGAATTTCTTTAGTGATGGTTAGAGCGTTACGATATTCGGTAGGCTCCATGCACTGAGAACCAACATGGAAACAAATTCCCAATCTTTTAGCGGCAGTTCTAACTTTGCGTAAAAGTGGAACTGATTCAGAAGGTAAAATTCCGAATTTGCCTGATAGATCAATGGCTGCATGAGAATTTGGAATTGCAAGACGCACATGCAATCCAAGGTCTTTAGCATTATTAGTAACTTCAAGAATTTTGTTTAATTCATCAGAAGAATCTAATGAGAAATCACGAATTCCGTGGTTAAAATAAGCATCAAAAATTGCTTCACGAGATTTGACTGGATGCATGAAATACATCTCTACTTCTTTGCCGAAAAGATCATTGATTAATTTAACCTCAGCCATTGACGCAACATCAAAATGCTTAATTCCAGCATCAAATAAATGCTTAAGAACGGCAGCGTCTGGATTGCTTTTTACTGAATATAAAATGTCGCTGGCAAATTTTGGAGTCTTGAAATTTTTTAAGAAAAAATTTGCTGCGCGTTTGATAGAGTTCGGTCTAACGAAATAAACTGGAACTGATGGTTTTAATTCAAGAACTTGATTTTCAACTGTGCTAAGATCTTTTTTAGAAGAACTTCTTTTTGTTTGCTTCGATCCCTTGGTGGAATTTTTTTGCGTGTTAAATAGATAGTGAATTTTTGAGTTCACCGCTCGATCATATTCTTGCTCTGGTTCCATTTCTTTTGTGCTTCCAAAAATTAAGTAGATAACGAAAAAAAATTTACTTAATTTGACCAAGGCTGGCGCGGTTTTGCGACGGTTTTTTCTTGAACAAATTTTTAAAAAGAGGGCGCAAAGTAATTTTATTTTTTTATTTGTAAATAAAAAAACTCACTTTTTTTTACCCCCCGAGAACCATTGCCGTTCATAGCGCGGCGGGGGGGAAATTTTTTCTAATTTTTGAACGGTTTAAAAACAGAATTTGCCTAAAAAAAACTATTAAAAAAGCCCAAAGAATTTTATGGGAAATTTTATGAAAATTTTTTTAGGAATTTAGTTTTTTCTGGTAGTTTTTTCTGGCAAGAATTTTTGCTCTGTTTTTATCGGTGATTTATTTTGCGAAAGCCAAAATGATCATAAAGTTATTTTTAGCCTTTTTTATGCTGGACAGCTTCTGATTTAAGATTTGGAAAAATTCTTCCACGAAATATTTAAGACAAATTTGACGCTGATTAAAATTGCGACGCAACCGACGATTTTATTTAAAGTTAATTCTTCTCCCAAAAAAACTGCTCCAAAAATTACACCCAGAATTGGAATTATTAAAGCCACGCTTACAGCAACTCTAGGGCTTTCTTCGGTGAGTAATTTAAAATATAAAATGTAAGCTCCTCCTGTGCAAATTAAACCAAGCCCAAGCATCGCCCAAGTTGTTCTTAGATTAATCACGCTGTAATCGGTGAAAAATAAAATTGGTGAAAGGATAAGAGTGGCGAAACAGACACTTCCGGTTGCTAGTATTACGGCATCAATAGTTTTGCAATTTTCGTTTAGGTAAATTGACGCTACTGCAAAAGAAAAGGTCGCCAATAAAATTGAGGTGACAGAGATGAAGTGAGGGCCTGTGAATTCCAGCGCTAAACCATTGCTTAAATAAGTTATCGCAATGCCAAAAATTCCAAGTGCAGCGCCTAAAATTGCATTTTTGCTGACTAAGCGTTTGAGAAAAAAAATCGAAATTAGTAGCTCAAATATCGAGACCGTTCCATCGAGAATTGCCACAACACCGCTGTCTAAATTTTTTGAGGCGAAGGCGAATAAAGTGAAAGGTAATGCTGAATTAAAAAATCCGATTACGGCGTAATATTTGAAATTTTGCGCAACAAAAACTTTTTTGCCTTGAAGCAGACAAGGCGCGTATAGCATTATGAAAGCGAGTGCCAGCCTAGAAAAACTAATGAAACAGGGTGACAAAACTTCAGCACAAATTTTAGTAAAAAGCGCAAAGCTTGACCAAATAACTCCTAAAACAATTAGTGTGATGAGGTTGCTGTTTTTGTTCATTTAATATTACTGCATAAATTATTCATCAGCGGCAGAGTGCCGTTTAATTCTTCAAGTTTTAGATTATAGCTCTGGGCTTAATTATCGCTGTCTCGACCCAGATAGTTTTTCCAAGTTGGCCTTGCCATAAACAATGGATGGTGGTCTTGCCTCAACTGCAGAATCGCTGTAATCGAGATCGTGAAAATCGAATACACTTTTTTCGCGATACCCTAATTCTTTAGCTACAAAGTCAGAATTGTCTAAATAAAAAGCTCTATCATTTTTTACTTCTTCACTCATTTTAGAAATTTTCTCCCCCAAAATTTCACCCTCTGCAGTTTTAAAGTCAGAGAAATATTTTATTACTTCTTCATTATAACCAAGATAATCCAAAGCCATTACTGCTTCAGAGAATCTTTTGGTATTTCCAGTTCCACCCTTGCCGTAGCTTACTACAAAGCCATCGGCTAATTTTTCAAAACTTGTCGCATTGATGTAGTTAATTGAACGCGGACAACCATAAGTGCGAATAATTCCAACAAGTGGAGTTTGGGTAGCAAACTCTTCGCCGCCTTGATAAATTTTCAAAGTATTGGCCAAGTTATTTAAAACATAGTTTGGATTATATTCTTCCGATCCAGTATTGCCTCCGCCAGTAACTCGCAAAATTACATGGTCTTCATTTTGTGCAAGCAGAGTCCAGTGACTATTGGTCACGGCCAACTGCCCAGTATTTCCAAAGCTTTTGATAAAATTATTAATCGATGGATTTGGTAATTTATTTCCCAAGTCGTCTTCGTAATAACGCGACAGAATAATGTTGCTAGAAGCTCCAGTTGCAACAGTAGTGGGGTTTGAAAGCGCTTCTGGTAATTGGCTTTTGTCTAAAATTTTTGCATCATCAATTGCCAACTTAGCCATGTATCCACCCGTAAAATGCAGAGAATCTGCGGCTATAAATCTTTCTGAATCCTTATCCAAAATTACGATTCCGGCAATTTTTGCTTTTTCATCTTCAGAACCTTGTAGCAAAATCTTTTTTACCGTTGCTGGCTCAAGCCATTTTTGACCACGCTCTTCAACTACTTTCTGTGCTGAATTGTGATATTGTGGCACAACATGACCATCTCCTTGATAAGAAAAGGCAGTAAGAATTTGATTATTTCTCCCAAATAATTCTTCGATTCTATCTCGACTTAACTCAATCGATCCAATACCAATTTCAGCCAAGCTTTTGTTTTCTGATTTAGTCTCTTCAACTTCGGCTTCTGTTAGGGCTAAATGAATTGAAGAAGAGATTGGGTTATTGCGTCTATTGCCTTCAATAATTTTGAAATCACTTCCTAAATTTTCGCTTAAAGATCCTTGAACAGCATGCATTATTTCAGCCGAAATTACCGACTCTTCTCGATTCAAATCATGCTGATCTTTTCCAAAAATTTTCTTGATAATTTTTTGCTTTAGCCAGTTACCTTCATTGCCCAAATAAATGGCCAATTTTTCTGGATCTAGCGTGAATTTTACATGAATTTTGCGATATCCTGGATCATTAATTGCCTCAATTGCTTCTGCCGTATTATCGGTAAGATTAATAATTCCGCGCGCTGCCAAAACAGCTAATAAAGCATGGCCAGTTAAGGCATCATCAGCATTTAAAGCGTTGCCATGTTGAGCATGAACCTGCAATGCAGAATTCACCAAATTACTGTACCAATGCCCTGAGCTAACATAAGTGACATTGGTTTTAGCCGCAATTTCTGGAATTATTGTGGCAAGCAAGGCTTGATCCACTGCCGCTGGACCTCCAACGCAAACCATATTTTTTTTACCGCCATTTCGTAGTGATTTTTGATGCTCTTGATGCTTTGCCTCAAATTCGCTGCCTTCAATTCTTGAAATTAAAACTTGAACAGATCCTTTCTGGTTCGAGTCATTTTCTTTTGGAGCCAGAATCATTCTACGCATTGACTCAGAAGACCTGGAATCAAAGCCTTTTGCAGCGGCATAATCTTCGATGATTTTTTCTGCTAATTCTAGAGTTTCAGAATCTTCAGTTAGAACAGTTTTTAAATCTAAGCCTTTGAAAGAGGCGTTGATGTGAGAATCAAAAATCTCTTGAACACTCGCCAGCTGCTTCGGTCTTTTTTTTGAAAGAGTTGAGTTTTGACCGCTTATTTGCGGAAACATAATTTTTTTTGCCAAAGCATCTTTTATTTCCTCCTCGTTTTTCTGAGTTCTAAAGCGAGCAGCTGCTAGAGTTGATAATGAGGTGATTAAAGCAGTTTTTCTTAAAAAATTAAATTTCATTTGTTTGTTCAGTTTTATAAATTAGAAGCTTTCTCCTTTTATAAACGGCGATTGCAACTTTTATGAAACCAATTAAAACTCTATAAAAATGCTGAGTTCACATTTTATGAACAATCAAATTTAACTATGAAATACGATCTTAAACTAATCGAAACCTTCATCTATGTAGCTCAACTCAAAAGCTTCATTCGTACTGCCGAAACTTTAAAAATTGCTAAATCGCATGTGACTAATCGCATTAATCAGTTGGAAAAATTAACTGGCATGACATTGCTAGCGCGTACAACGCGTGATGTGAATTTAACAAGTGAAGGAAAGGAATTTTTAGAACATTGCCGTTCGATCATGGATCAAGTCGAAAATTTGGATGATTTTTTGAATAAGAAAAAAGGCATTAATGGAATTTTAAAAATCATCCTTCCGCCTTATTTTAGTAGACATCATATCGTGCCTTACTTGGGAGATTTTTTATCTATTCATCCAGATCTGAAATTGGATATTATGCTAACAGAAGATCCAGTGAACATAATTGAAGAAGGTTTTGATTTGCAGGTTCGTATTCAGATTCCGGACGAAGAAAATCTGAGAGTTGAGAAGCTTATGACCAACAACAAAATCATCTGTTCTTCACCAAAATATCTTAGAAAGCATGGTATACCGAACACACCAGAAGATTTGTTAAAACATAATTGCGTTGTTTTTGGCGAAAATACCGTGTGGAAATTGCGCTCAAAAAAAACGCATAAGATAACCCAATTACACGAGATGAAAGGAAATATGCGCTGTAATAATGGCGAAATTATTAAAGAGCTGATTTTAGCGGGAAATGGTATAACGCTAAAATCTTCACGCGATGTTGAGGAAGAAATTAAGCGCGGAAAAATCAAAGTTTTATTGCCAGATTACGAAGTGCTCAATGCAACTTTCTTCTATGTGGTTTATTCTGCGAAGAAATATAAGTCGCCGAAGATTAGAGCTTTTATTGAGTTTTTTCAGGGGAAGTTAGCATAATAAAATCACAATAAATAATTTTAGCTAACTACTGCGGATCAATATCAATCTTCACCCGCATCGACTTAGGAATCTCAAGACCTGTCATCACATCCAAAATTAATTTTTGCAGATTAATTTTCTTTTCCACCTTCAAAAACACGCGATAATGATAACGATTTTTTAAGCGCAAAATTGGCATTGGTGCGGGGCCAAAAATTTCTATATTGTTGTTAAAAGGAAAAGATGAGACTAATTTTTTGGCAAAAGCAATAACGGCATTTTCTTCGAAATCGCTGATAATAAAGGCTGCAATTTTGGTGAAAGGCGGCATATGCATATTTTTGCGATTTTGGATTTCAAAATCATAAAAACTTTTTTTGTCACCTTTGATGATTTTCTCAAAAATAAAATTTTGCGGATTAAAAGTTTGAATAAAAACGCGACCTTGCTGCCGTCTTCGTCCAGCGCGGCCAATCACTTGTTTTAAAAGTTGATAAGATCTTTCAGAAGCGCGCAGTTCAGAAGAATAAAATCCGCTATCCGCATCAACCACGCCAACCAATGTTAAGCCAGCAAAATCATAGCCTTTGGCGATTAATTGTGTGCCAATAATTATATCAATTTCGTGATTAGAAATTTTTTGCACCAGCTCATCAGCTTCTTTAAAATTTGTCACATTGTCGCTGGTAACCAAGGCCAGTCGGGCTTCGGGAAAAAGACTCTCAATTTCTTCTTTTACTTTTTCTACACCAACTCCGATATTTACTAAACTATCTTCTGCAGCGCAAATCTTGCAGTTCTTATCTTCTTTTGAGGAAAATTTTTCGGTGACGCCACAGTAATGACAAACTAATTTCTGTAAATTTTTATGATTAACCAAATAAGAACTGCAATTTGGGCAATTAACTTTTTGTCCACAAGCTCGGCACAAAGTAACTGGCGCATAGCCGCGGCGATTTAGGAATAATAAACTTTGCTGTCCCGCCGCAAAATTTTTGGCAAGCGCAGTTTTTAATTCTTCAGAAATAAAATGATTGCTGGCCAATTTTTCTTGGCGCAAATCGATAATTTTTACTTCATTGGTTTGCTCGTTAAATTTTTGATCCAAAAGAAAATAACGATATTTGCCTGACTTAGCATTCACATAGGTTTCAAGCGATGGAGTGGCTGAAGAAAGTATGATCGGAAAATTGCCTAATTTGCCTTTCAAAATTGCCATGTCGCGGGCATGAAAATTAAAAACATCTTCTTGTTTGAAAGATGAATCATGTTCTTCATCGATGATTATGAGCTGCAAATTTTGAAATGGTAAAAGCAAAGCCGAGCGCGCGCCGATCAAAACTTTTACTGAGCCAGATGAAATTCCGTAAAAAATTTCCTTCTTTTCTTTCGGTGAAATTTTGGAATGCCATAAAGCTGCTTTAAAACCGAACTGCTCTTCGAACCTTGAAACTAGCTGACTGGTTAAAGCAATTTCTGGAAGTAGAATTAAAATTTGTCCAGAATTTCTTTCTAATATTTTGGCAATAATCGCAAAATAAATTTCAGTTTTCCCCGAACCCGTAACGCCGTCTAAAAGATTGGTGCAATGTTCATGCTTGTTAATTTCATCGAGAATTTCAGCCGTCACTTTTTCTTGTGTTTCGGAGAGTGTTTTTAGCGAGAATTTTGTGGAATTGATAACCTGATTTTTAGCCGTAAAATTTGGTTTTTTAGTTTTGTCAGAATTTAAAATTCCAATAAATGCTTTCAGCACCAAGCCTTTTGGCGCAAGATTGTAAGCTGCAATCCAATTAATAAACTGGATGAGTTTTTCATCGAATTTTATTTGCTGATTAACTTGCACAATTTCTTTGATTTTTTCTGCCGCGATTGCTGGTGTTTTTGCGTCAACTTCCACAACCAATCCCCAAAGATCTTTTTTGCGAAATGAAACTTTAACTAAATTTCCAACTTCTATTTTGATGTAAGTTTTATAAGTGAAAGGCTCATCAAATGGCAGCGGTAAAAGTACGCTGACAAAAAAATTATTCATAATTGCATGGTTGATTAAGTATATTTGATCGATTAATTTAGAGTAGTTGCCACTCATTCTCTTTCAACGAAATTCAAATAAAATTATGAAATTCTTCATCGACTCTGCCGATATTGCTGAAATTAAAGAACTTGCCGCTTATGGCCTTCTTGACGGCGTTACAACTAATCCAAGTTTAATCGCAAAATCTGGAAGAGATTTTAAGGAAGTTATAGCCGAAATTTGTTCTGTGGTTGAGGGTCCAGTTAGCGCTGAAGTTGCTGCAACTGATTATGAAAATATGGTTCGTGAAGGTGAAATTTTAAGTAAAATTGCCCAAGGATCAAAAGGTTATGTTTGTGTAAAATTACCTTTAACTTTAGATGGTTTGAAAGCTTGTAAATATTTCTCAAGCAAAGGAATTAAAACTAATGTAACTTTGTGTTTCTCAGCGCCGCAAGCAATCTTGGCTGCAAAAGCTGGCGCAACTTTCGTATCTCCATTTGTTGGCAGACTTGATGATATTGGCCAAGATGGCATGTCTTTAATCGAAGAAATTTGCGATATTTATTCTAACTATCCAGCCTTTGAAACTGAAGTTTTAGTGGCTTCAATCAGAAACCCAATTCACATCACTCAAGCTGCTAGAATGGGCGCCGATGTTGCAACAGTTCCAGGTAAAGTTTTGAAACAGCTTGCTTCTCATCCTCTTACTGACAAAGGCCTAGAAACTTTCGTAAAAGATTGGGCCTCAACTGGTCAGAAAATCTAAAAAACAATTAATCATTTCACCAAATGAATGAAGTAGCCAAATGAATGAAGTAGAATTACAGGAATTGTTAAAAACTTTGATAGAAAAAGAAGAAAGTGAATTTCTTGAGTTTAAGCAATCCTGTTTTGCAAAAGATGGAAGTAGAGGTTGTTTTGGAGATTATGTAAGTGCCATCTCAAATGGCGCTTGTCTTAGAAATGAAGATTTTGGCTATCTCATTTGTGGAGTAAGTGACAAAACTAAGAAAATTGTAGGCACTGAGATTAAAAGAGGGGAATTAGAAAGGGCAAATATTAGATCTCTTTTTAATCCAAAAATTAATTACGAAGTGTACGATTTTAGATGTGAAAATCAGTCTCTGCTTTTGATAAAAATTGCCGCTGCTAGTGGAGAGCCAACTTTCTATAATGGCCAAGCTTGCGTTAGAATCGGAGAAGACAAAGCAAGCGGTCTAAAAAATCTAACTACAGAGCAAATCAAGAGAATTTATAATTCAGCAACGGATTGGTCATCGCAAATTATTGAATATGCGACAATAGATGATTTGGATAAGATTGCCATAGATAGGGCTAGAAAGCAGTTCAAAGAAAAGTCTGAAAATAGAAGTTATTTGCAGGAAGTTGATAATTGGAGTGATGAGACATTTCTTGATAAAGCAGAACTCACTATAAAAGGAAAAATAACTAACTGTAGCTTAATACTTCTTGGTAAAAGGGAATCTAGGAGTTTACTAAAAGACTCAACAGCATCTGAGATTACTCGGGAATTAAAAGGTGAAAAAGAAACTAGACCTGTATATGAAAGGTTTTATCCACCTTTTTTATTAACTGTAGAAGGGGTTTGGAGTAGAATTAGAAATACAAAGTATCTGCATCCAATTAATCAGCTATTGAATATAGAAGTTCTTAAATATGACAATGAAACAATTGCTGAAGCTTTAAATAATTGCATTGCTCATCAATATTATTTTTCGAATGATCGTGGCATTACTATAACTGAATATCCCGACAGCTTAATTTTTGAGAACTTTGGAAATTTCTTTGAGGGACGACCTGAAGAATATGCTCTTGGAGAATCTAAGGCTAAGAAATATCGCAATCCAAGATTAGTCCGGCCATGATAAATCTTGGAATGATTGATAAAATGGGAACTGGTATCAGCAAAATGTATCAATCTCAGAAAAGAAGATTCTTTCCAATGCCAGACTATAGTAAAAGTAGTTCTGAAAAGGTGGTTTTGCAGATTTATGGCAAGGTTATTGATGAAAGGTTCTCACAAATTTTAATGGAAAGAAGAGATCTGGACTTAACTACCACAATTCTACTTGATCATGTTCAGAAAGGTCTTGCCATTACTAATGATGGGGCAAAATTTCTAAAGAAACAAAAATTAATTGAAGGAAGAAAACCAAAATATTTTATTGCAGCGGAGCTTGCCTCTGCTACAGATCAAAAGGCAAAATATATAAAAAACAAAGCTTTCGACAAATCTCATTATAAGGCGATGATTTTGCAGCTTATTGTAAAATATGGAGAGGCTTCAAGAAAAGAGATTGATGATCTTTTGATGGATAAGCTATCGGAAATTCTAACACATGATGAAAAAAAGAAGAGGATAGAGAATTTGTTACAGGACATGTCCAGAAAAGATAAAACTATCAAGAATGAAGGAACTAAGCGTAACCCAAAGTGGAAGAAGTTAGGGAAAGTTTAGGGAAAGTTTAGGGAAAGTTTAGGGAAGAATATGCCTTCAGATATTGATAATAATGGGTCGGAAAGTTGTAATTTTGTCCAAACATGCTGAAAATTAAGAAATTTAAATAATAAAAAGAATGACTAAAAAATGGAAAATCTTTGGTTATCAAACCGATATTGAATGGTATGATATCAAGACCAAATTCAAACAACTCTTGCGCAAACTTACTTATAGTTGGTTGGTTCAAGAGTTGATTTGTTTGGTTGTTTTGAGCTATATGCGCTTCGTTTTTCACAGCAGCAAAAAGATTTTTATTAATCGCGAAGTCACTCACGATGCTGTGCAAAATAACCAACCTCTAATTGTAACTTTCTGGCATAACCGTTTGATGATGGTTTGTTTTGCTGTTCAAAAACCTCAGAAATTTTATCCCGATCATAAAATGATGACTTTGGCATCTAAACATGGTGATGGAAAATTTGTGGGCAAAGTGATGGAGAAAATGGGAATGGTGTCAATTCTGGGATCTTCTAAAGATGGCCGCAAAGCCAGTCGTGGCATTGGTATTGGAAGTCTAAAGAAAATTTTACTTGGATTAAAAAAAGGCGATACTTTGGGTATAACGCCGGATGGCCCGCGTGGTCCAAATCAAAAAGTGAATGGAGAAGTTGTAAATATTGCGCGCATTTCACAGGCAAAAATTATGCCAATGTCTTATTCAGCATCGCGTTTTAAAATACTTAAAACTTGGGATAAATTTTATATCCCTTTGCCATTTTCTAATTTGTGTTTTTATTTTGATGATAACTTGATTTCGGTCTCTAAAGATGCGAATGAAGAGGAGATTATCGGGATTAATAAATTGCTAGAAGAGAGAATGAATTTTATGCAAGAAGAGTCTCAGAGAATTGCTAGCAACTTCTAAATTTATTCAAAAAAACTCATCTTAACACTTGCCACACTTTCAGCGGCAATTCCTTCCTGTCTTCCTAAAAATCCTAATTTTTCGGTGGTTGTGGCTTTAACATTGATGCGGTTTTTTGCGATGCTCAAAGTTTTCGCTAAAGATTCTTTCATCTGATCTTTGAACTTTAAAATCTTGGGTTTTTCGCAAATAATTGTCAGATCAATATTAGTAATTGTAGCGCCCTTTTTGGTTAAAATATGATTAACCATTTTTAGCATTTCGCGCGAATCACAATTTTTCCATTTAGAATCTGATGGTGGAAAATGTTCACCAATATCACCTTCACCAATTGCGCCAAGAAGTGCGTCAATTAAGGCGTGAATTGCTACATCGCCGTCAGAATGAGCATCAATTTTTTTGTCAAATTCAATATCAACGCCGCATAAACGAATCAAATTGTTTTCGTCTTTTTCGCGCGGTCTAAAAGCGTGAACATCATAACCAATTCCGCAGCGATTTTCTTCTTTCACATTGGTCATCAAAATCGACACCATTCTTTTGGCGCGTTCAAAATCTTCTTCAGTGGTAATTTTAAAATTATTTTGTGATCCCGGAATTATCGCGACAGGAATGCCAGCATATTCATTTAATGCAGAATCATCGGTGAAATGTAAATCTTTGAAAGCGTTGTGTGAGTTGAGAATATCTTGATATAAAAATCCTTGAGGAGTTTGGGCGCGCCATAAATTTTCGCGCTCCAGCGTCCATTCAATTTTGCCATCGCCATATTTTTTTATGGTATCTTCAACCGCAATAGCTGGAATCACAGCTGGGTGGGTTTCTAATTTTTCCAAAACTCCGCTAATTACACGCTTAGAAACAAAAGGTCGCACGCCATCATGAATTAAAACTTTGTCAGGATTATATTCGGCTAAAGCTTTAAGGCCCAAACGAATTGAACCTTGTCTAGTTTCATCTCCAAAAACAGGTGTAAGTAAATCTAAACCCAAAGCAGCTTCTTCATAAAAAGCCATGTCATCAGGGTGAATAACGCACATCACATCATCAATTTTTGGGTGATGTAAAAAGGCTAGAATTGCATAGCGCAAAAGTGGAACTCCCACTAAAGGCATATATTGTTTAGGGATTCCTTCGCCGCCATTGAAGCGGTTTCCTCTGCCACAAGCGGTGATTAGAGCAACTATTTTTGTCATGAGGGTTTGATTTGTGAGTTGAAAATAAAATTACTTTCTTAACTCGTGATTCTTAATTCTCTCAATCATGTCGCCTTTGAAATGTTTAATCAAACCTTGTACTGGCCAAGCTGCAGCGTCACCTAAAGCGCAAATAGTGTGGCCTTCAATTTGTTTGGTTAAATCATAAAGCTGATCAATTTCGCCAATTTTAGCATTGCCGTCAATCATACGATCCATGATGCGCATCATCCAACCAGTTCCTTCGCGGCAAGGTGTGCATTGTCCGCAAGATTCATGTTTGTAGAAATGTGAAAGTCTGGCAATCGCTGCAACGATATCTGTAGATTTATCCATCACGATAACACCAGCAGTACCAAGGCCTGAGCCCACTGCTTTTAGCGAATCGAAATCCATTAAAACTGTGTCGCAAACATCTTTTGGTAGAAGTGGAACTGAAGATCCACCGGGAATGATTGCAAGTAAATTATCCCAGCCGCCTCTTACGCCGCCGCAATGTTTTTCAATTAATTCTTTTAGAGGAATTCCCATTTCTTCTTCAACATTACATGGTTTATTTACATGTCCTGAGATACAGAAAATTTTGGTACCAGTATTTTTCTCGCGGCCCAAACCTGCGAACCAAGATGCTCCACGACGCAGAATTTCTGGCACTACAGCAATTGATTCTACATTATTGATGATGGTTGGGCATCCGTAAAGTCCGATAAGTGCTGGAAATGGTGGTTTAAGGCGAGGTTGTCCTTTATTTCCTTCCAAACTTTCAAGCAAAGCAGTTTCTTCTCCGCATATGTAGGCACCAGCTCCGCGGTGAATATAAATGTCTAAATCCCAACCGCTGTTACAAGCATTTTTACCGATTAATTTTGCTTCGTAAGCTTCATCAATGGCTTTTTGCAAAGCTACGGCTTCGTTATAATATTCGCCGCGAATATAGATGTAGCAAGTGTTTGAATTTATAGCGCGAGCTGCAATTAAACAGCCTTCTAAAAGTTTGTGAGGATCATTGCGTAAAATCTCTCGATCCTTACAAGTTCCTGGTTCAGACTCATCAGCATTAACAACTAAATAATGCAATTTTCCTTCTTTAGGATCAGCTTTCTTTGGTGCGAATGACCATTTTAAACCAGTTGAGAAACCAGCGCCACCACGACCTCTAAGTCCAGAATCTTTAACTTGTTGAATTAGCCAATCAGTGCCATTATCAAGAAATTGTTTGGTATTATTCCAATCACCTCTTTTGCGGGCATTTTCTAAATTAGCTGATTCAAAGCCATAAAGATTCGTAAAGATTTTATCTTGTTCTTTAAGCATTTTTTATTTGAAATTTTTTTTGGAGTTTTAATAGACTTTAAGAAAGGGTGCGTGAAACAAACTGTAAATTTTGTTTTACTAAATTCAAGAATCAGTTGATAAAAAAAATTTCACAAAGTAACAATCTTATTAAATAATCCTTATAGCCCTTATATTCAATCCACTAAATAACAAACAAGTGCTTAAACTAGTAAATATTTTTAAGAAAATTGCCTTATTATCTTTATTTCTTACCTCTCTTTCTTGCTATCAAGGAAAGCTAGATCCAATAGATGTAGAAATTGGTCTGACTAGATCAGAATTTGAAAAAGTCTTAGTTAAAGATAAAAGAAATTCGTCAAAGAAAGATAAAAAATCTCAAGGCGAGATGACAACAATTCCTAATGTATCTAAGCTTATTATCACTCCCCCACCTCCACAAATTGGTGGTGAAAAAACCATCTCTCTTTCTATCACCGATCAAATTCCTCTAAAAGATGTTTTGATTGAACTTGGAAGAACTGCAAAAATTGATATTGACCTTGATCCTAGTATTTCTGGAGGCATTGTTCTTAATGCTAAAAATCGCCCTTTGAAAGAAGTGATTGATCGTATCGCTACTCTTGGAAAGCTTCGCTATTCTTATCAAAATGGAGTTTTACATTTTGAACGCGACTCTCCATACGCAAAAAATTACTTTGTTGATTTCCTATCAGGCAGTCAATTATGGAGTGATGTTGAAACTAATATTGGTGCTATGCTTTCTAATGGTTCATCTTCAGATAGCAATGGTAGCACTTCATCTTCTTCATCAAGTGTATCTTCGAAATATTCTAGCAATAAATCAGCTGGTATAATTTCTATTTACGCGACTAGGGCTCAACACGAACAAATTTCTCAATATTTAGACGATGTTTATAAAGTTGCTTCATCCCAAGTTTTAATTGAAGCCAAAGTTGTGGAAGTTACTTTGAATAAAGAATTTCACACGGGTATTGATTGGAGCTGGACAGATAACAGCGGTAGAACAATTTCAACCACAGGAACTTTCGGAGAATCTCTTTCTACAGCCCCAACTCCAGCTCTTACAGGAAGTCTTACTAAGCTTAGATTACTTCCAACTGGTAGTTTGAGCGCCAGCATTAAAGCTTTGGAAAAATTTGGTACAGCTAGAGCAGTTTCTAGTCCTAGAATCAATGCTATTAACAACCAAAAGGCTACGCTCGATTTCTCAGAGCAAAAAATTTACTTCACCGTAAGTTCGTCATCATCAACTTCTACAGGCACTGCAACCAATACAGTTTCAACTGTAACAGCTACGAAAAACGAAGTAGATGTTGGAGTAAAGCTCGATATTACTCCTTCAATCAATCTTGCAACTAACGAAATTACTTTGGACATCAAGCCAAAATTATCAGTATATTCTGGTACAGATGCTACAGATCCATCTGTAAATCCAAGTACTGGTGAGTCTTTGGGTAATAAAATTCCTATTATAAGAACTAGAGAAATTAGCACAATTGCAAAAGTGCAAAGTGGCAATGTGTTGGTAATTGGTGGTTTAATGTCAGAAAGCGCTGCTGATATTGATTCTGGTCTTCCTTTCTTAATGAGAATTCCAGTTCTTAAATATCTTTTTGGATATTCAAGTAAAACAACATCTATCATCGAAACTGTAATCTTCATTAAAGCTACTATCATAAATAACGGAGCTGCTCCAATTAAATATGATCGTGATATTTATGAAAAATACACAGTAGATAAAAAACCTTTCATTACAAACTAAGCGATGAAGTCGATTTTAAAATATATCCTACTCTCTGGCACCAGAGATAGGCTTTATCTTGGACTGTTTATTTCCCTGATCATTACTTTTTCTTTATCAATTTTTTTAGGATCTACTGCCTTAATTGAAGAGCAACAAATGACCACGGCTTATATTTCGGGCCTTAGTCGCGCTGTTCTTGTGGTTGGTACGGTTTTATTCGTTTGTTTAAGTATCAATCGCGCTTTTGAAAATAAAGAAGTTGAATTTATTTTATCAAAAGCAATCTCTCGCGAGCAGTTCATTTTCAGCTATTTGATCAGCTTTTTTGCGGCGATTATGTTGATTTTGATTCCGCTAGTTTTGGCAATTTTAATTGTCACAAAAGCCGATAAATTCGGTCTTTTAATTTGGTCAGTCAGTTTATTCTCTGAATTGATGATCATGATCGCCTTCTCGCTTTTAGCTTCGTTGATGCTGAAAAATTCCTTTTCTTCAATAATGGCGTCCCTTGGATTTTACATTATCTCGCGCTTGATGGGAATGTTTGTAATGGCTATCAATTTACCATCTAAAATTTCTCAAACTGAAATTAGTTTTTCATCCCACACTTTTTCAATGATATTGAAAATTCTTTCAGCAATTTTCCCGCGCCTTGATTTATTTGGTCAAAGCGAATGGTTAAATTATGGTGTTCATGATTATGATAATTTGCTGATCATTCTTGTGCAGTCTTTGGTCTATATTCCGCTGATGATTTTCATGGCTTTTCATGATTTTAAAAAGAAGCAATTTTAGGGCATTAGTTATCTCATGAAGCTTTCTCAAAACTCATTCATGCAAGATTTTCAACCGAAAATCTTTTATCATCTTTATTCTCACAAAATTTTCTTTTGGCTTTTTGTGGTTTTTTTTCTGCTGCAAATTTGTTTGTGGCGCACCACTGAAGACATTAAACCTAAATTTGATATTGTTCCGCCAGCTCCAAGCAAATATCTAATTTCAGCGGCTTCTTTAGGCGACAAAGAATTTCTATTTCGCGTTTTGGCAACTCGTTTACAAAATTCGGGAGATATTTTCGCCGGCTTTGTGGCACTAGATAAATATGATTATTCCAGAATCTATGACTGGATGAAAACCCTAGATACTCTGAACGGCAAATCGCATTACACTCCAGCCTTAGCTAGTTATTATTATGCTCAAACTCAAAATAAAGCTGATACAAAATATATTGTAGATTATCTCGACGAACATTCTTCGCTTGATGTTGATGAAAATTGGTGGTGGCTTTTTCAAGCGGTCTACATAGCCAAAAACAATATGCATGACATGAACCGCGCCTTAGATTTAGCTTATAAAATGAGCAAAAATAATTCTAAAAAAGCACCAATCTGGACTAAAGAAATGCCCGCTTTCATTCATGAAGAAATGGGAGATAGTTGTATGGCTTTCAAAGTTATTGAACGCATTACCAAAGAGATTGAAAGCGGCGAAAGAAAAGCTACAACTGAAGAAGTGGATTTTATGCGTCAATTCATTCGCGAAAGATTAAGCAAGCTGCAACAGAGAAAATTTGATCCGAGAAAATGCGCCAATCTATAGAAAAGAAAATATTTGAGAAAGAGCTTTTGCGCATATGTAAGCTTGGGCTTTTAGAAGATGCTGCTGCCCGCGATATCACTTCTGACTTAACAGTTAAAAAAAATTCTGAAATCTCTTTTCAAATTGCTGCTCGCGAAGAAATTATTTTATGCGGTGTAGATGTTATTAATTTTTGTTTCGATGAATTAGCCAAATTATCAAAATTTAAAAATGCTTCTTTGGGTTTGCAAATCAGCGCTAAAGATGGCGAGGTTATAAAGAAAGGCGGCCTTATTTCTCAGGGCTTTGGAGATGCAAAATTAATTTTTGCTGCCGAAAGGGTGATCTTAAATTTGCTGCAACATTTAAGTGGAATTTCGACTTTGACCAATGAATTTGTGACAGCTTTGAATAATAAAAAAATAACTATTTTAGATACTAGAAAAACTTTGCCGACAATGCGCGTATTACAAAAATATGCTGTAGTTGTAGGCGGCGGCGGTAATCATCGTTTTAATTTGTCAGATGCAGTTTTGATTAAAGATAATCACATTGTAGCTGCAGGTGGTGTTACAGAGGCTTTGAAACTTGCTGCTGGGCTTAAGAAAAATGGTAAGAAATTAAAAATTGAAATTGAATGTGACAACTTGGATCAAGTTGCGGAAAGCTTAAAACAAAAGCCAGGCATCATCATGCTCGATAATATGAAAGTGGCTGATATTCAAAAAGCGATTAAGTTGATAAATAAAAAATCTCAAATCGAAATTTCGGGTGGCGTTAATTTAAAATCGATAAAAAACTTTTCTAAATTAGATGTGGATTTCATTTCTATTGGTGCTTTGACACACTCAGTAAGAGCTGTGGATATTGGGTTGGATGTGGTTTAGTTAGTTAACTCTACAGCAGGAACCTTAAGTTGGTTTCGACTCCGCTGAAATGACGGTTTTGTCTATTTTGTAGTAAAAAAATTCTTGAATCTCATGACCAAAATCGCCTTATACCAACCCGACATTGCGGGCAATGTTGGTACAATAATTCGCACTTGTGTTTGTTTTGATGTTGAGCTTCACATCATTGAACCGTGTGGTTTCCCCTTCGACATGGCCCGTGTAAAAAAGGCGGCTTTGGATTATATTTTTAAGGCAAAAATTTTTCGTCACGCATCTTTTGAAGATTTTTACAAAAGTGAAATTGAAGAGAAAAAACAGCGCTTAATTTTGACTTCCACCAAAGGAAGTGTGGCTTATCACAAATTTGATTATCAGGAAAATGATGTTTTGATGCTGGGAAGAGAAAGCGCTGGCGTGCCTGAAGAGGTTTTTGAAAAATCTGATGCTCGTGTTTTTATTCCCATGAAAAATGACATGAGATCAATGAATGTGGCGATTTCTTGCGGGATTATTTTGGCCAAGGCTTTGGAAAAATAAATGCTGTCATTTCGAGCGCGGCGAGAAATCTCATGAGTTTATCTGCCAAAGCCTGATGAGATTTCTCACTAAAGTTCTAAATGACATTGTGGCTTAGAGATTAATTTGAAGGAATCCCATCAACAGGCATTACGCCAAGAATTGGTGCGATATTGCGGATGATTCTTCCCGCTACAGGGGCTGCCACCATACCACCAGTATTGAAGGTATAATTCGAGCGATCGAAAATTACATAAACCAAATATTTCGGTTTAGAAATTGGAAACACTGCCACAAAAGAGGCCATAGTTTGTTTTTCATTATATCCACCATATTCCGCTCTTTCAGCAGTTCCAGTTTTACCGCCAACTTCATAACCTTCAACATTGGCATTTCGCCCAGTTCCTTCCATCACGACTTTGCGCAGCATTGTACGCATTGTGTCCGAAGTTGATTCTTTAATTACTCTTTTTCCTGAAGGCTGGTCGGTTAATTTTAAGAATGACGGGTTGTAAAGAATTCCGCCATTAGAGATGGCAGAAACACTCGTTCCAATGTGCAAAGGTGTGATGGCAATACCATGTCCGTAAGAGATGGTGTAAAGGCTAATATCGCGCCATAATTTTGGATACATTGGTCGACCCAGACCCGGAAATTCCACATCAATTTTTTTGAGCAAGCCGATTCTTTCTAAAAAATCTTTCTGATTTTCGATGCCAACTTTTTGGGCGATTTGCACAGTTCCGATATTGGAAGAGAAAGCGAAAATTTCGCCAACGGTCATTATATCTCGAACTGCGTGATCATCCTTAATGGTGAAGCGGCCATATTTTATTGGCTCATGCACATCATAAGTGTCGGTCATCTTTATAAGATTTTTTTCAAAGGCCATGGCGTTGGTGAAGACTTTAAAGATCGAACCAAGCTCGTAAGAGCCATTGGTGATGCGATTAAATCTCTGATCCGGTCCTGCGTCTTGCTGCACATTTGGATCAAAATCTGGTAAAGATGACAGCGCCAAAATTTCGCCATTAGTAACATCCATCACAATTCCCGCGGCGGCTTTGGCACGAAATTCTGAAATGCCAGTCAGCAATTCATCATTTAAAATATCTTGAACTCTTACATCCATGGCTAGCGTAACATCTTCGCGGCCCTTGGCCAATTGTTTATTATATTGCATCTCAATGCCTGCCAAACCTTTGCGATCTAAGTCAACATAACCAACCAAATGGCTGGCTATAGATTTTTGTGGATAAACGCGAATGCTGTCATCTTCAAAAAGCAGTCCAGCAATTTTTAAATTTTGTGCAGCTTCAGCTTGATTTGGGGTGAGATTTCTTTTCAGCAAAATCCAGCTTTTGCTATTTCGGCCGCCTTGAATCTTTTTTAAAATTTCTTGGTAAGATAAATCAGGAAAAATCTCGGAAAGGCTTTTGGCAATTGCTTCTGGGTCTTTTACTAAAATGCTGCTGACATAAAGAGATTTTGTCACCAAGTCGGTTGCAACTAAAGTGCCATTGCGATCAAAAATATTAGACCTGCGGATAATTTTTCGTGAATCGTAAATGCCGCTGACTTTTACCTTATCTCCGAAGGCAACTACAAAAAACATTCGAAAAATTATCGCAATGAATGCGGCTAGAATGCAGCAATAGATAAAGATTAGGCGATTTTTTTTGATTTCTGTATTAGGCATTGGGAATTTAACTCTGACTTAACATTCTCACTCGTTGTCATTCCCGCGGAGGCGGGAATCCAGAATGTTTCTACACTTGCGGTTACTCACTTCCGGATTCCCGCCTCCGCGGGAATGACAACGAGTGTGATTAAAGTCGGGAAAAAATTATAACTTAGTTTCTGCAACTAATTTTTTCACAGCTTCAACTGAATTATTGAACATAGCTTGTTCATCTGCATTCAATTTAATTTCAACAACTTTTTCTACACCATTTTTGCCAATGATTGCTGGAACGCCGATGTAAAGATTATTCACACCATATTCACCAGTAAGATTTGCGGCAACTGGTAAGATTCTTCTCTTGTCGTTCAAATAGCTTTCAGCCATTAAAACAGCAGATGAAGCTGGGGCATAAAAAGCTGAACCAGTTCCCAAAAGTTTTACGATTTCAGCGCCGCCATCACGAGTGCGTTGCACAATTTCGGCAATTTTTTCTTTAGTAGTCCAACCCATTTCGATCAAGTCTGGAAGAGGAATTCCAGCAACTGAAGAATATCTGATTAGTGGAACCATTGTGTCACCATGTCCACCTAGAACACATGCGTGAACATCTTCAACTGAAACATTAAATTCACGAGCCAAGAATAAACACATTCTTGAAGAATCAAGAACGCCAGCCATTCCCACAACTTTATTTGCTGGAAGACCAGAAACTTTTTGCATCACATAAACCATGGCATCCAAAGGATTGGTGATCACGATTACGAAAGCATTTGGTGCATATTGTTTAATTCCTTCAGCAACCGATTTGATAATTGAAGTGTTGGTGTTCATCAAATCATCACGGCTCATTCCGGGTTTTCTCGCGATTCCAGCAGTAACAATTACTACATCTGCACCCGCAATATCAGCGTAAGAATCGGTTCCTGTCATGCTGGCATCAAAATCTTCAACAACTGATGATTGTTCAATGTCTAAAGATTTACCTTTAGCAACTCCTGAATTTACATCCAAAACTACCACGTCGCCTAAGTTTTTTAAGCCGATTAAGTGAGCCAAAGTACCACCAATGTTACCCGCGCCAACTAGAGCGATTTTATTTCTTCTATTCATAAAATTTAAATTTAAAGGTTATTTACGATTCGTCATCCTTGACGCGAAAGCGTCGAGGATCTCAGGAATTTAAACTTTAAAGCTAAAACTCATGAGATCCTCGAGCCACAAGTGTCACAAGGATGACGGGTTTAAATTAGGTTAAGTAACTTATAATTTTTTCGAAAATTTCTTGTGGAGATTTAGTACCATTAATCACAACTATTCTTGGATTCTCGCTAGCTAATTTCAAAAATCCATTGCGAACTTTTTGGTGAAAATCTTGTCCGAATTTTTCGTAACGATTATTGCTAGAGCGATTTTCGATTCTAGCGAAAGCTACTTCAACTGGAACATCGATGAGAAAAGTAATGTCGGGTGCAAAGTCACCAATTGCCATTTTTCTAACATCATCAATCAGCTTGCTATCAAGGCCGAAAGCGCTGCCTTGGTAAGTGTAAGTTGAATCGAAAAAGCGATCAGAAATTACGGTTTTTCCTTGGGCAAGTGCAGGTTTGATCAGTTTTTCTAAATGCTCAAGGCGCGCCGCAAAATTTAAAAAAAGTTCGCTTTTAGCTTCTAATTTTTCAATTTCTTCGCAAAGTAAAATTTCTCTAATTTTTTCTGAAGCTTTTGAACCACCGGGTTCGCGAGTTAAAATTGCATCAAGCTTTCTATTCAAAAAAAACTCATGTAACTTTTTGCTTTGTGTAGATTTACCGCTTCCTTCAATCCCTTCAAAGGTGATGAATTTATGTTTCATTAGAATTTGAGAAAAATAAAAATTATGAAAAATCCGAAAAATATTTTGATTACGGGCGCAAGCAGCGGAATTGGCAAAGCCTTGGCTATAAAGTATTCTGCGCCAGATGTAAATTTGTTTTTATGTGCCAGAAATTCTCAGAAATTGGAAGAGACAAAGAGACTTTGCCAAGAATTAAAAGCAAACATTTTCTGTGAAATTATTGATGTGAAAAACGCTGAACAAGTGCTGAATTGGATTAATAGAATCGAAGAAAATTATGAGTTGGATTTGGTGATCGCCAATGCCGGAATTTCTGCAGGCACCGCTGGTGGACCAGAATCTGTAGCGCAAATCAAAGAAATTTTTGCGGTGAATTTGGACGGTCTTTTAAATACAATTAATCCTGCGATTGCCAAAATGAAGGAAAGAAAAAGAGGCCAGATTGCTCTTGTTTCTTCACTTGCGGGCTTTAGAGGTTTACCAAGTTCTCCAGCTTATAGCGCAAGCAAAGCGGCGGTGAGAGTTTACGGCGAAGGGCTGCGCGGCAATTTAGGAAAATCTGGAATTGCGGTGAATGTGATTTGTCCTGGTTATATCAAAACGCCAATGACCGATGTGAATGAATTTCCCATGCCGCTTTTGATGTCGCCGCAAAAGGCTTCAGAAATAATTGTGGCGGGTTTAGCGAAAAATAAATCGCGAATTTCTTTTCCGTTTCCGTTGTTTTTTACGGTGTGGTTTTGCGCTTTGCTTTCGAATAAAATTACAGATCCGATTTTTGCTAAATTGCCGAGTAAGAAGGCGATGTATAGCTGATATTGATTTGATATAAAGTCTGTATAAATTTCTAAATAATTTTATGAATAGACCTATTACAAACCACCCTATAAACTTTTGTTTCGACTCCTCTCAAAAGGAGGTTATAGGGCGGTTTGGAATTAATTAACAAAACTTAAAAACTAATGAAAAATTTTCTCCAACTAACCGCAATATTTTTGCTTTTTTTCAGCAACCAATCTTTTGCCAAAGAAGAAATAAAAAAATCCAACATCAACCTTTCCGACACTTGGAAAGGCGAGCCAGCTGCTAGTTTCAGAAGTTTAAAATCGATATCTGCAAAAAAACATATGATTGCAACTGCCGATATTTTAGCCAGTCAAGCTGGTGAAGAAATTTTGGCGAAAGGTGGAAATGCTGTTGATGCAATTATTGCCGCACAGATGGTTCTTAATATTGTTGAGCCACAATCTTCAGGCATTGGTGGCGGCGCATTTCTTCTTTATTACGATGCTAAAACCAAAAAAACTTCTTACTTAAATGGTCGCGAAACAGCCCCAGCAAAAGCTAATGAAAAAATGTTTTTGGATAAAGAAGGCAAGCCAAGAGAATTTGAAGATGCGGTGCGAGGTGGTTTATCTGTAGGCACTCCCGGCCTTTTAAAAATTTTAAAACAAGCTCATAACCAACATGGAAAAATTGCTTGGGCCGAACTTTTTAAGCCAGCAATTAAATTGGCGCGTGACGGTTTTGTGATGAATGAAAGATTGCATGTTTTGGCGGGTCACATTGCCTACATAAAAGAATTTGAAGCCACAGCAAAAATATATACTAAACCAAATGGGCAGCCGCGCGACATTGGTGAAGTTATTAAAAATCCAGAGCTTGCAGAAACTTTGCAAACTATTGCCGATGAAGGAATTGAACCATTTTACAGCGGAAAAATTGCTAAGGATATTGTGAGAGCGGTGAATGATTCTAAGATAAATTCTGGATATTTATCTTTAAACGACATGAAAAATTATGAGAGCAAAGCGGGTGATTTAATCTGCTCTTCTTATCGCAGCAAATATAAAATTTGTTCAATGCCTTTGCCAAGTTCGGGTGGCGTTACGCTGTTGCAAATTTTAGGAATTTTGGAAAATTTTGATTTGTCAAAATATCAACCAAATTCTGCCGCCGCAATTCATATTATTTCAGAAGCTACGCGTTTAGCTTACGCCGATCGCAATGAATATGTGGCTGATGTTGAGGGTGTTCCAATTGCGCAAATGCTGGATAAAAAATATCTAACATCTCGCAGCCATTTGATTAATTTGAAAAAAGCCGCGCTGAAAGTTGAGGCTGGAAAATTGGCTGTAAAAGAAGAATTAGCAATTAATGACAAAGCTGTGGAACTTCCTTCTACCACACATCTCAGCGTTGTTGATGATGAAGGAAATGCAATTTCTTTCACCAGTTCAATTGAATATTACTTTGGCTCGGCTCTTTCTGTTGATGGCTTTTTGCTGAATAATCAATTAACAGATTTTTCATTTTTGCCAGAAATTAACGGCAAAAAAGTTGCTAATCGCGTGGAACCATACAAGCAGCCAAGAAGCTCAATGACGCCAACTTTTGTGTTCGACAAAAATGATAAATTGGTGATGGTGGTTGGATCTCCTGGCGGCCCAAGAATTATTCAATATACTTTGAAGACAATTCTTGGGGTTTTGGACTGGAAGCTTGATATTCAAAACGCTATTTCAATGCCAAATTTTGTAATTTTAAATGATGTGATTGAGCTTGAAAAAAATACTAAAATTACCACTTTGAAATCTAAGTTGGAAAAAATGGGTCACGAAGTTAAGATCATCGACATTACCAGCGGAATTCACGCTGTGGTGATAGATGGAAAAACTTTAAAAGGTGGCGCCGACCCAAGACGCGGTGGTGCCGCGGTTGGGAGATAGGGCCAAGACTTTTCGTCATTGATGAACTTGTTTCAGAATTTCTTTCACAAGGAATAAACTTTAAAAAAACAAAAATAACTAACTTAAGAAATGAAAGTCAGAATCTACAAACCAACAAAATCGGCAATGCAATCTGGTAAAAAAAATACCAAAAAATGGTTGCTAGTTCCTATTGAAGAAAACAACGCTAGAAGCCTTAACCCTTTGGTGGGGTGGACTTCGTCAGATAACACTTCAACTCAACTAAAAATATTTTTCGCTTCAAAAGAAGAAGCTGCCGAATATGCAAAAAGTGAAGGTTTTCAATATGAAATTGATGAGCCAGAAATCTCCCCTGTTAAGAAAAAATCTTACGCAGAAAATTTTACTAATTAGGAATTGATGCAGAAAATAACTGAAATCCTAATTCAAAAAATTAGTACTAATTTTGATATAATCGAAAATTGGTTTGATAAAAATTTCAAAAAACATCCTCCTCTTTTTTACAATTCTGTCGATCTTCGTCACTCAGGTTTTAAAATTGCGCCAGTTGACACCAATTGTTTTCCTGCTGGTTTTAACAACCTTTCTGAAATCTCAAGAGAGAAAGCTAAATTGATTGCTGATGAATTTTTGAATCAGCATTTTGGGTCGGCAAAAAAGATTTTAATTGTGCCTGAAAATCACACCAGAAATTTGCGCTATTTAGAAAATGTTAGAAATTTGCAGGAAATTCTTAGCGCCAAAAGAGAGGTTGTGATTGGCAGTTTGCTTGAAGAAATTAAAGAAATTACCAAGATTGACCTAGAAAATGGCCATTTCATTGAAATTAATCCTTTAGTAAAAAAAGAGTATTCACTTACAACTGCTGCTGGTTTCTCGCCTGATATTATTATTTCAAATAATGATTTTACTGATGGTATTCCTGCAATTTTAGAAGATTTGAAATTGCCAATAATTCCGTCGCAAAAGCTTGGCTGGTACAACCGCACCAAATCTCAACATTTTACAATTTACAATAAATTAGCTGAAGAATTGGCGGGCCTTATTGACATCGATCCATGGTTAATTTCTTCCATGCATCGATCTTGCGCTCAAGTAAATTTTAAAGAGCAAATTGGCACCGCAGAATTGGCAAATTATGTTGAAGAATTGATTTTAGAATTGCGTAAAAAATATCAAGAATATGGCATTGAAGAAGAGCCTTATTGCTATATGAAAGCTGATAATGGAACCTACGGAATGGCCGTTTTGCCAGTTTTTTCTGGTGCAGATGTTCTGGAAATTAACAAAAAAGAGCGCAATAAAATGGCGACTCTGAAAGGTTCAGTTCAAAGCACTTCAATTTTGATTCAAGAAGGAATTAAAACGGTTGATAAAATTCATGATAAAATTTCCGAACCGATGATCTATATGATAGGTGGAAAAGTGGTGGGAAATCTTTTCCGCTCTAATGAAAATCGTGATGAAAAAATTAGTCTTAACGCCATGGGAGCCAGCTTTTTTGATCTAGAAATTTTATCTGATGAACAGATAAAATTAGGAAGTGAAAAAAATAAAATTACTGCCTTGTATTCAGTAATTGCAAGGCTTGCCGCCTTAGCCTCGTCAATTGAAAATTCGAATATTAGTTTATGAAGTTATCTAAACCATTAATCGGCATTGTGCCTGATTATAAACAAGGTTGCGCTACGGGTTATTCTGTGGGTAATTATTATGCGCTGCGTGCAAATTATGTGGAAATGATCAATAAGGCTGGAGGCGCTGCTATTCTGCTTACTTATGATTATGATCTAATCGATTTTTACCTAAATGAACTTGATGGTTTGATGGTGGTTGGTGGATATTTTGATATTAATCCGAGGCGCTATGGCGATGAAGAAATTCATCCTGAAGTTAAGCTAAATGACATTAGAGAAAATTTTGAGCATGAGTTAGGTGTTAAAGCTATCAAAACAAATGTACCTTTTTTGGGAATTTGTAATGGCATGCAATTAATCAATGTAGTTCATGGTGGAAAAGTGATTCAACATATTCCTGATGAAGGAAAATACATGGATCACGAACAAAGCCACACCAAGGGTTTTGGTGATTATCACACTGCATATCACGATGTGATTATTGAAAAAGATAGTAAGCTTTTTTCAATAATTGGCGAAGAAAAAATCACGACAAATTCTTCTCATCATCAAGCTGCAAAAATTCCTGGGCATGGCCTAAGAGTTGCTGCTAGAGCTAGTGACGGTGTGATTGAAGCAGTAGAAAAAATTGATCATGATTTTTGTGTGGGTGTTCAATGGCACCCTGAATTTGAAGTAAACGCTGCGGATAAAAAAATATTTGATAGTTTTGTGGCGGCGGCAAAACAATATAAAAACGGTAAATAAATTGACTGAAAAAAAATCTGGAAAAAAAATATCAGCTGAAGCGGAAGCAAAAGGCGTAAGGGTTGCGAAATATATTGCACATGCTGGTTATTGCTCAAGACGCGATGCAGAAGTTTTAATTTCTGAAGGACGCGTGAAAGTTAATGGTGAAATTATCACTACTCCCGCAACCTTAATCACTGATCATTCAGTGAAAATTGATGATAAATTAATCAAAGATGATCGCGGAATTAGACTTTGGTTATTACACAAACCAAAAGGCATTATCACTAGTAGTAAAGACGAACAAGGGCGTAGAACTATTTTTGACATTCTGCCAAAAAGCATGCCACGCACCGTCACAATTGGTCGCCTAGATTTTAACACTGAAGGTCTTTTGCTTCTTACCACCAATGGCGATTTTGCAAGACACATGGAGCTTCCAAAAAATAAATGGGCCAGAAAATATCGCGCTCGCGTTTTTGGTCATGTTGATATGGAAAGATTGAAGAAGCTTGAAAATGGCATTAAGATTGACGGCGTTAGATATGGCTCAATCAAAGTGGAAATGGATGTTGAAAGAGATTCAAATTCTTGGCTGACAATTTCAATTGAAGAAGGCAAAAACCGCGAGATTAGAAAGGTGATGGAATATTTTGGCTTGAAGGTGAACCGTTTGATTAGAACTTCTTTTGGTCCGTTTTCGCTGGGGTCTTTAGAAGTTGGTGAGTTGAAAGAAATTTCGCGTGTGGTGTTGAAAGGACATTTTGGGGAAGATTTTAGGTTTTAAAAACCGTCGGTTTTGACTCGATGCATGACGAGGTTTGTAACCCCGTCCAGCGTCGCTCCCACATCGTCATCCTTGGCCTGAAAGGCCGAGGATCTCATTAGTTTTGGCTCGGAGTTTAAACTCATGAGATCCTCGAGCCACAAGTGGCTCAAGGATGACGAGTATTTTTTGAGCACCAAATTTTTTAAAAAATATTCACAAATCAAATTTTCAAAAATGAGAAAAAAACCAATTTTACTTTGCGTGCTAGATGGCTGGGGAATCGGCGAGGAGAAAGATGATCATAATTCTATAATGCGCGCAAACTTACCAAATTATCGGCGCTTTTTAAAATCATATCCAAATTCTCAACTAGAAACTTCGGGCCTTGCAGTCGGACTTCCTGAAGGACAAATGGGAAATTCTGAAGTTGGTCATATGTCAATTGGTGCGGGAAGGGTGATCTTTCAAGATTTGCCAAAAATTAATAATGCAATTGCTTATGGAAGTTTAGAAAAAGATGTAAAATTACAAAAATTAATTGCGGAGCTAAAAGCCTCACAAAAGTCCTGTCACTTGATGGGATTGCTATCTGACGGCGGCGTACATTCACACATTAATCACATAGTTTTCTTGGCAGAATTTTTAGCAAAAAATGGTGTGAAAGTTTTGCTTCACGCTTTTTTAGATGGTCGCGATGTGGCGCAAAAATCTGCTCTTATTTATTTAGAAAAAGTAAAAAATGTAGAAATTGCGACTGTTTCTGGACGCTACTATGCCATGGATCGCGATAAGAATTGGAATCGCATTAAACTTGCTTATGATGCAATTGTTTCTGCTAAAGGAGAAGCATCTAAAGACGCAAATTTTTTAGTAAATAATTCTTACGAAAAAAACATCACTGATGAATTTATTTTGCCTTGTGTGATTGCTGATTATCAAGGAATTCAAGATGGCGACGCACTAATATTCTGTAACTTCCGCGCCGATCGCGCTCGCGAAATTTCTGATGCAATTTTAGATGATAAATTCTCTGAATTTGAAACTAAAAGAATCAAATTTTCTCACAGAATCGCACTCACCGAATATTCAGAAAAATTAAATAAATTTTACGAAATTTTATTTCCTTCCACCGAAGTAAAAAATTCTCTGCCAGAAATTTTAGCAGCTCAAGGTCTTACACAATTGCGCATTGCCGAAACGGAAAAATACGCTCATGTAACTTTTTTCTTTTCTTGTGGTGTAGAAAAAGAGTTAGTTGGCGAAGAAAGAATTATGGTTCAGTCCCCAGCAGTTGCGACTTATGATTTAAAGCCAGAAATGTCAGCGAGAGAAGTGGGAGAAAAATTATCCGCAGCAATCAAATCTGATAAATTCGATTTCATAATCGTCAATTACGCCAACCCAGATATGGTGGGTCATAGTGGAGATTTAGCTGCTTCTATCAAGGCTTGCGAAGCAATTGATAATCAGCTGGGTAATTTAGAAAAACTGATTTTAGAAAAAGATGCTGTGATGTTAATTTCTGCTGATCATGGAAATATTGAATGTATGATTGATGAAAATCATCAGCCTCACACTTCACACACAACTAATCCAGTGCCGCTAATTTTGGTTGGAAAAAATGTTGAAAATTTAAAATTACAAAATGGCATTTTAAGCGACATCGCTCCAACAATTTTAGCTTTGATGAAAGTTGTTCAGCCTGTAGAAATGACAGGCAAAAATCTAATTAGTTAACATGAAGAATTTTATAAAAAAATTTCAAAAAACTGCTGATAAAATTCCTTCAGCAAAACCGCCAAAAAATCCAGAAGATAAATTTGGATTTTTTCAAACTCTTGCCGCTGCAATGCTTTGCGCGGTTATTGTGCGCTCATTTTTTTTCGAGCCATTTCACATTCCATCAGGCTCAATGAAACCAAATTTATTGATCGGCGATTATATTTTTGTTTCTAAATTTTCTTACGGTTACAGCCGCTACTCTTTTCCTTTGGGATATAAATTTTTTGAAGGAAGAATTTTTAGCTCAACCCCGAAAAGAGGTGATGTGGCGGTGTTTCGCTTGCCGTCAGATCCGAAAGTGAATTATGTGAAGCGTTTAATTGGTTTTCCGGGTGACAAAATTCAAGTGCGCGATGGCGTGGTTTATTTGAATAATCAGAAAATTGAAAAAGTTAGTGATGGTTTTTTTGATGATAAAGATTTGGATATTGGTAAATCAAAAATTCCGCAATTTAGCGAAACTTTACCTGAAGGAAAAGTGGTTACAACTTTAGACCAAGCTATTTCGCCGCAAGATAATACAGGCATTTACGAAGTTCCTCAAGGGCACTATTTTATGATGGGTGACAACCGCGATAATTCGCAAGATAGCAGATTTTTAAATGAAGTTGGTTATGTGCCAGAAGAAAATTTAATTGGCCGCGCTTCTTTTATTTTCTTCTCTTCGCGCTATGCTTTATGGCAGTTGTGGGAAATACATCATTCAATTCGTTTCGACAGAATTTTCAAAAAACTTAATTAAAAGATGGCAGAAAAAAATTCTCTGGAAGAGTTCTCAAATAAAATTAATTACAATTTTTCTAATAAAAAATTATTAGAAGAAGCTTTGACGCATCCTAGTCTTTCTAAAGAAAATAAGAGTAAGATTAATTATCAAAGATTAGAATTTTTAGGTGATAAAATTCTCTCTTTAGTGATTGCCGATTTTTTGATGAATAAATATTTACTGGAAGCGGAAGGTGATCTTTCTAAACGCCAAGCCTCATTGGTTTCTGGAGAAGCCTTGTCAGAAATTGCTTTAGAAGTTGGTTTAGACAAAGTGATTAAAGTTAGTAAAGGTGAAAAAAATCTTGGTGGAACTACTAATAAAAGAAATTTAGAAAATACGCTGGAAGCCTTGATTGGAGGGATTTATCTCGATTCTAATTATGAGAATGCTAAGAAATTCATTCATAAATTTTGGCAATCTAGGTTAGAAAAAGATTACACTCCTCCGAAAGATCCCGTATCTCATTTACAAGAAATTGTCCAGTCAGAATCAAAACAACTTCCAGAATATTTTACGGAAAAAAGTGGCGGTTTTGACCATGCGCCAAGATTTATTTCGACTGTGAAAGTTGCTCATTTGAATAAGGAATTTAAAGCGGAAGGAGGTTCGAAGAAAGAAGCGCAGAAGGCTGTGGCTGTGGCGGCATTGGAATTTTTGTTGAAGGTTTAAAATTTAGATTCGTCATCTTTTTACAAACGATCGTCATCCTTGAAGTTCTCTAGAACTTCGAGGATCTCATGAGTTTTGGTTCGGAGTTCAAACTCATGAGATCCTCGGCCTTTTAGGAGGCCAAGGATGACGAGACTTTGTCTCATCACTTAAAAACCTTCACCACTTCCTTCATATTGATATTCTTTCCAGTTTCTTGATGATGAAACTCAATCAATTTCACTGCATTATCAATCGCCTCGTAACTTCTCTCAATGTGATCATTAATAAAATTAATAATCGCGCCTGGAACCTTTAGTTGTTTGCGCGCAAAAGCATTTATTAAAAGTGCTTTGATTGAATCATGACTGGGAGATTTTATTTCAAGAGGGAAAATATTTTTGATGCGTGAAGCTAAATCTTTTAAACGAAACTCAACTTTATTGCGGCTGCTTAAAATTAAAAAAGCTTTGGCTTCAACAGCTGAGTTTATTATATGGAGCAGCAATTCTTCATTTTTAAAATCTTGAATATCTTCTAAAATATAAAATTTATTTGCGACGAAAAATGATGAGAGATTTTCTTTCGACATATTTTCTTCAAACAAAAATGTGCCTTGAAAATCTTTAGAAAAAATATTCAGTAAATGAGTTTTGCCAGAGGCTGCAGGCCCCCGCATAATCAAGGAATGAAACTGTGACTGAGAGAAAATTTTCTGATTAAAAAATTTCTTTAAAAAATTTACGGCAGCAAAATTTTCATCTAAAGATAAGAAATCTTCTTTTGCGTAAATGTCTGGAATTTGAAGGTCGAAACTTAATTGCTGCAATTTATTCTATTACCTTTGGAACTGTGAAATAGTCATATTTGGCGCTTTCAGAATTTTTCAAAATGGCTTCAGTTTTATTGCCGTCAGTAACTTTATCTTCAGCGAAAGTTAAAGAAGCTTCATGAACATTGATTAATGGTTCAATTCCGTCAGTTTTCACTTCGTTTAATTTGTCAACCCAATTTATAATGCTGCCAACTTGTACTGCAAGCTTGCCGCGAGATTCTTCGGCAACTTCAATTCTTGCTAATTTAGCAACTTTTTTAATATCATTTTCAGTAACTGACATAGGTAGGATTAATTAATTAAAGCAATTTAAAGCAATTTTTTAGGGAAAAATTTAGATGACAATTTTTAACGATTTAGAAAACACAAATCAAGTTCTCTCAAAATCAGGTCGCTTGCTTGGTATAGATGTAGGAACCAAGCGCATCGGAATTGCAGTATCAGATGCTTCAAGATTTATTGCTACTCCAAAATTAATTATTGCGCGCCAAAGCAATGCTAAAGATTTTGAAAAAATTAAGCAGTTGATTGAAGAATATGAAGTGTTGGGAATTGTGGTTGGATTGCCGATAAATATGGATGGAGTGGAAGGCGAGATGACGCATTTTTCTCGAGAATTTACGGCGAATTTGGATGAATATTTGACGAGAAAATTTCCGATTTTCTTTTTTGACGAAAGGCTGACAAGCTTTGAGGCGAGGGAATTTGGGTTCTCCAAGATCTCGAGACAAAGAGCTAATTCTAGATATAGATATATTGATGATATCGCTGCGAGCTTGATTTTACAGGGGTTTTTGGATGTTAGCGGGGCGGTTAGGATTTGGAAATGAGTGTGGAGGAAGTCCTGAAAAAAGTTCAGGATCTCCTCCACACTCACTTCACAAAAATAATCCCTCAGCCCTTGTAATCCCAAAAGATGATTCTTAAATATCACTTATCAAAACCACTGGCAAAACTAAGGTTTTAATTCTTGAAGGCGCAATTCTGTTGTCTTTAACCACATTTAGAAAATTACAATTTAACAAACAAGCTAAGGGAGAAAACTATGAGTAAAGTAATTGGTATCGATTTGGGAACTACAAACTCCTGTGTTTCGATCATGGAAGGAAATGTTGCAAAAGTTATCGAAAATTCGGAAGGTGCTAGAACCACGCCATCAATTGTTGGTTTTTTAACCAGCGGTGAAAAAGCAGTGGGCGCTTCTGCTAAAAGACAAGGCGTGACTAACCCAACTAACACAATCTTTGGTATTAAAAGATTAATCGGTAGAAGATTTGATGATCCACTAACTAAAAAAGATCAAGAATTAGTGCCTTTCAAAATCGTTGCTTCGGGCAATGGTGATGCATGGGTTGATGTGAAAGGTGAAAAATATTCTCCAAGCCAAATTTCTGCTCTTATTTTAACTAAGATGAAAGAAACCGCTGAAAGCTATTTGGGCGAAAAAGTTGATAAAGCCGTGATCACAGTTCCTGCTTATTTCAACGACTCTCAAAGACAAGCAACTAAAGATGCTGGTAAAATTGCTGGCTTAGAAGTTTTGCGTATCATCAATGAACCAACAGCTGCGGCTCTTGCCTATGGTTTAGATAAAAAAGGTGGCCAAACTATCGTTGTTTATGACTTAGGTGGTGGAACTTTCGATGTATCGATTCTTGAAATTGGTGACGGCGTTTTCGAAGTAAAATCAACCAACGGTGACACTTTCTTAGGTGGTGAAGATTTCGATATGAGAATTTTGAAATTCTTAACTGACGAATTCAAAAAAGATAATGGCATTGATTTAACTAAAGATCCTTTGGCTTTACAGCGTTTAAAAGAATCTGCAGAAAAAGCTAAAATCGAACTTTCTACACTTTCTGAAACTGAAATTAACTTGCCTTATATAACTGCTGACGCAAGTGGTCCTAAGCATCTTAATGTTAAATTAACTCGTGCTAAACTTGAGCAATTGGTTGATGATTTAATTTCAAGAACCATCACCCCTTGCGAAAATGCTTTGAAAGATGCGGGGCTAAAAGCTTCTGACATTCAAGAAGTGATTTTGGTTGGTGGTATGACTCGTATGCCAAAAGTTGTAGAAACTGTTAAAAAATTCTTTGGAAAAGATCCAAGCAAAGGTGTAAACCCTGATGAAGTTGTGGCAATTGGCGCTGCAATTCAAGGCGGCGTTTTACAAGGTGATGTGAAAGATGTGTTACTTTTAGATGTAACTCCGCTTTCTTTAGGTATCGAAACTGCTGGCGGCGTTTTCACTCGTTTGATTGATCGCAACACCACAATTCCAACTAATAAAAGCCAAGTATTCTCAACTGCAGCCGACAATCAAACTGCGGTTACAATCAAAGTTTTTCAAGGCGAAAGAGACATTGCGGTTCATAATAAAACTCTTGGTGAATTTAACCTAGAAGGAATTGCTCCAGCTCCTCGCGGCATGCCACAAATCGAAGTGTCTTTTGATATTGACGCTAACGGTGTGGTAAAAGTTTCTGCAAAAGATAAAGCAACTAACAAAGAACAAGAAATCAGAATTCAATCTTCTGGTGGTTTAAGTGACGCTGAAATTCAAAAAATGGTGAAAGACGCTGAAGTTAATGCTGCAGCGGATAAAGCTAGAAAAGAATTTGTTGAAGCGAAAAACCAAGCTGATTCTGCAGTTTATGAAACTGAAAAAAGCTTAAAAGAACATGGCGATAAAATTGATGCCTCAACCAAGGCAGTAGTTGAAGCTGAAATTCAAAAAGTGAAAGACATTGCGGCTAAAGAAAATGCTGAAGCTGCTGAAATTAAATCAGCAACTGAAAGCTTGATGCAAGCTGCGATGAAAGTTGGTGAAGAAATTTACAAAGCTGGCCAAGGCTCTCAAGGTGCTGGTCAAGCTGCAGCAGATTCTGCTTCAACAGAAAGCCATTCTCACTCAACTGATTCTTCAGAAAAAGTTGTAGATGCGGAATATGAAGAAGTGAAGAGTGATAAGAAAGATTCTTAGTTAGTCTTTGAAATCGTCAAGACACAATGTCATCCCGAACGCAAGTGAGGGATCTCGGGAGTCTTGGCGGAGATCCCTAACTTGCGTTCGGGATGACAATGTATTTTCAATTTTCTGATAGAAATAAAAATATTCACAAATCTCTTCTTGCGAGATTGAAGGAAGTAGTTTTGATTCTAATTATATTTTCTCTCAATGTCATTCCCGACTACTCGGGAATGACATTGAGGGTTATTGGATGATCAAACAATTTCCCTTAAATCTATGAAACTAAAAAATAAAAATCTCTTTAAGGAACAATCTTTTATCAATGGCGAATTTCTTGATAAAAAGAAAAAAATCTCCGTCCTCAATCCCGCCAATCAAAACCTCATCGGCACAGTTCCAAACTGTGACGCCGCAGACACCAAATCTGCAATTTCTGCTGCCAAAAATGCCTTCGATAAATGGAGAAAATTAGCTGGAAAAGAGCGCGCAAAAATTCTCAAAAATTGGTATGAATTAATCATAAAAAACCAAGATGACTTGGCGATTATTTTAACCACAGAACAAGGAAAGCCTTTATCTGAAGCTTTGGGAGAAATTATTTATGGCGCCAATTTTATTGAATGGTTTTCTGAAGAAGCCAAACGCAACAATGGCGACAACATTGCGGCCCCAAAACAAAATCAAAAAATTATTACGAGTCTTGAGCCTGTCGGCGTTGTGGCAGCAATCACGCCGTGGAATTTTCCTTCGGCCATGATCACGCGCAAAGCAACAGCTGCAATGGCTGCTGGATGCAGCGTAATTTTAAAACCTTCTGAACTAACTCCATTTTCTGCTTTAGCTTTGGCTGTTTTGGCCAAAGAAGCAGGTGTGCCAGACGGCGTTTTCAATGTGATTACGGGTGATGCTCAAGCAATTGGTGAGGAGTTTTGCAGCAATAAATTAGTTCGTAAAATCAGTTTCACTGGCTCAACCAAAATTGGAAAATTATTAAATAAACAATGTGCTGAAGATTTGAAGCGAGTGTCGCTAGAACTTGGTGGTTCAGCGCCTTTCATAGTTTTTGCTGATGCTGATTTAGATAAAGCAATTGCAGGTTTAATGCATGCAAAATTCAGAAATGGCGGACAGGCTTGCACTTGCGTGAATCGCATTTTTGTAGAAGAAAAAATTCATGACAAATTTGTTAAGAAATTTTTAGAAGAAGTAAAAAAACTAAAAGTTGGCAATGGTCTTGATGGTTCTCCAAATATGGGTCCGATGATTTCTGAGGCTGCGATAAAAAAAGTTGAAAGATTGGTTTTTGAAGCTTTAAAAAGCGGCGCGAAATGTGAAATTGGTGGCAAAAGAAATAAAAAACTTGGTGGACAATTTTTTGATCCAACAGTTCTAAGCAATGTTTCTCATAAAATGGCAATTGCGGTAGAAGAAATTTTTGGCGCTGTGGCGGCAATTCAAAAATTCAAAAGCGAAGAAGAAGTTATCAAACTTTCTAACGACACAGATTACGGTCTTGGATCATATCTTTACACCGCGGACAATGCCAGAATTTGGCGTATTTCTGACGCGCTAGAATTCGGTATGGTGGCAATTAATGATTGCACTTTTGCCACTGAAGTTGCGCCTTTTGGCGGCATCAAACATTCAGGTTTTGGCCGAGAAGGATCGCATTTAGGAATTGCAGAATTTTGCCAAGTGAAAACTTTGCATATCAGCTTTTGATAAGAATCTGCTAAATGATTACATCTTCAATAATCATCTGCACTTTCTCAACGCCCATCCAAGAGTTGATATTCAAGGTTCCAACTAGGTTCATTGGTGAAGTATGTTTTGGGTCGAGCAGAATTTCGCCAAGCGCAGTTCCAGCGCTTCTAAAAGCGACAGCTTGAATTTGGCCGCTAAAACCCAAAGCATTTTTGGCAGAAAAAATTCCGCTAATATGTTCAGCAGTCTTGCCTATTAATCCGCAGCGCATTTTTTGCACATTTCGCAAAATAAATTTCGGACGCATATTGCCCACACCAAATGGCTCTAACTTTGCTAACTCTTGCAAAAGTTCGATATTTACTTGAGCCAAATCAATCGCAATGTCAAATTCTGCTCTTTTTTGGGCGCAAATTTCCGCTACTTTTTCGCCTAAATTTTGGCAAAAAAATTGATGAAGTTCAGGAATTTTTTCTAGGACCACTGAGAATCCGCCAGCCATGGCATGTCCGCCGCCTTCAATTAATAAATCGGCAAAACGCGCTTTTAAAATTTCGCCACCAAAATCAATTCCTGAAATTGAGCGGCACGATGCCTTGCCTTTCTTGCCAGCGTCATCAATCGCAATCACGGCAACTGGCTTATTGTAAAGATCTTTCAAACGCGACGCGACAATTCCGATAACGCCTTGATGCCAATTTTTTGAAACGGCAAAAATTATTGGATCTGTTGTTTTAAAGCCACCAACACCAGATTCTAAAGCCTTCACAGCTGTTTCCAAAACTTGCACTTCCAGATCTTTTCTTTGTTTATTGAAATTTTCTAATTGCAGCGCAATCTCTTTAACTTCTTCTTCATCTTCACTAGATAAAATTCTAGCGCCCAAATCAGATTTGCCGACGCGGCCTCCAGCATTGATGCGCGGGCCAATCACAAATCCTAAATGATAGGCCGAAGGTTCTTCGTCAAGACCAGCTAAATCGCAAATTTCGCGCAGACCCAAATTTTTTCTCTGCTTTAAAACTTTTAAACCAGCAGCCACAAAAGCGCGATTTAAGCCAGTTAGCGACATTACATCGCAAACAGTTCCAAGTGCGACAAGATCTAAAAGATTGAGAAGATTTGGCTCTTTTTTTGCAGCATAAAAACCTGCTTCACGCATTTTTTTATTCACAGCCACCGCGAATAAAAACGAAACTCCAGCGGCGCAAAGATTTTTATGAGGAAATTTTTCGTCGAGTAAATTTGGATTAATCACGGCAATGGATTGAGGTTTTTCAAGCACTCCCAAATGGTGATCGATGACAATAATATCTAGTCCAACAGCGGCGGCATCTTCTAGTGGCTTGAAAGCGACAGTTCCGCAATCAAGCGTAATTACTAAATCTGTGCCAGTTCTTTTTAAGTTTAAAAGCGCTTCAGAATTTGGGCCATAACCTTCTAAAACGCGGTCAGGAATATAAATTCCAACATCAATTCCTGCCTCGCGGAAAAAGCGTTTAAGTGTGGCCGCAGAAGTTGCGCCATCCACATCATAATCGGCAAAAATGGTGATTTTTTTATTTTCTTTAATTGCTGCAATCACATGATCAACAGCCTTATCCATGTCGCTTAATTCAAAAGGATTGGGCAAAGCAGTTTTAATTTTTGGATCTAAAAAATTCTCAATTTCATCTAAAGAAATTTCGCGTGCCGAAAGTAAATTGCTTAAAACTTCTGAGGTTTGAAAGCGTTGGTGAATTGCCACAGACAAGCGCTCATCAAAAGTTTTTTGATGCCAGTTGAGGCCCAATATTGAGGTTTTGAAAGGTTGTGTCATGGGGTGTATTATAATTATTCTCGTCATCCTTGAGACACTTGTGGCTCGAGGATCTCATGAGATCCTCGGCTCTGCGAGCCAAGGATGACGAGTATTTTTAAGTGTGATATATTGTAAAACCAGATGCGCTAAATAGAATCCGCAGCCTATTTAATCAGCCCCTTAAATCAACCTAAACTAATCTTCGTGCCAAGCAAAAATTTTCCTATCATCATCAGCGAATTAAAGTCTTTAAATTACGACTCTTACCTTTGTTCAACGGTTGCTTTGCAGCAAGATTTTGAAAAGATCGCGACTATTTTTTTACTACAAGCTGAGCTGAAAAAAATTTCTGACATCGCAAGCGAAGACATGATTGGCATGATTCGTTTAGCTTGGTGGAAAGAAAATTTGGAAGATGTGTTTTTAAAAAATAGCCACCCGCAACATCATATTTTAGAAGCGATTTTATCTTTCAAAGACGAAGTTGATTTTAACCTTCTAAGCCAATCATTTCAAGGATTTGAAAAAGATTTTTTGGAAGAAAAAAAATTCCAAAAAAAGTCAGATTTAGAAGATTATATTTTCAAAACTTATGAAGTTTTTTTTCTAATAATTTTAAAAATTCTAAAATTTCCTGATGAAATTTTAGCTGGAAAAATTGCTAAAAATTTGAGCGTAATTTCTTTCTATTTTGACTTGTTGAAAAAAATAAAAAGTGAAGATGAAAAAACCTCAAGATTTTTTTATGAAGGTTTTTTTGAAGAGTTAAAAATTGAGATTAAAGATTGGCAAAAAAGTGCCAAAGAAAATAATCATGAAGGCAATCTATTAGTGATTGTGAAGCATTTTTCAAAATTGATAAATGAGGCAGCTTTTGATCTGAAAAAAATCGAGAAATCTTTGCCGCAAAATAGTAAAAATTTATTACTGAAAAAAGATCTAACTTCGATTTTTTTGAAAGATTTGCGAAAGAATAATTTTGATCTTTTTCAAACAAATTTCTCAGCAAAAAAGCTTTCTGTTAAACTAAAATTTCTAGGAATAATTTTCCGTAACTCTTTATTTTAGACTCGCCAACGCCACTTATTTTCCCCATTTCTGCTAAAGATTGCGGCTTAACTTTGATCATTTCAAATAAAGTTTTGTCGTGAAAAACAATGTAAGGCGGAACTTTTTGCTTTAGCGCAATTTCCATTCTCAGAGCTTTTAATTTCGCAAATAATTCATTTTCTGCGTCACCTTCCAATTCTAGAACCACTTTGGCTTTGATGGTATTTTTGATTTTTACTTTGCCAGCATATTTGCGCATTCGAATTGGAGTTTTTTGCTGCAAAAATTTGCGGCCCGCTTCTGTCATTTTAATTCCGCCGTGACCTTCAACATCCACTTTCAAAAAATCCATCGCCACTAATTGGCGAAAAATACTTTGCCATTCAGCTTTGCTAAATTCTTTGCCAATGCCAAAAGTGCTAATTTGATCATGGTAAAAACTTTTGATTCTAGCGTCATCAACGCCAAGTAACACATCAATTAAATATCCCACACCAAATCTTTGTTCAGTGCGCAAAACGCAAGAAATTGCTTTTTGAGCGGCGATGCTAGCATCGAAAGTTTCAGGTTTGGTAAGGCAAGTATCGCAATTATTACAAGGCTCGCAACTATCATAATCATTTTGGCCAAAATATTTGAGCAAAATTTGGCGCCTACAGCTAGTTGCTTCACAAAGCCCAAGCAGAGAATTTAATTTTTGTCTTTCAATGCGTTTTTGATTTTCATCAACATTTGATTCTTCAATAAAATTTCTTTGCGAAGCAATATCAGATAATCCATAACACATCCAAGCGTTCGCAGGCAATCCATCGCGACCCGCTCTACCAGTCTCTTGGTAATAGGCTTCGATATTTTTTGGAGTATTCATATGAGCCACAAATCTCACATCGGGTTTATCAATTCCCATGCCAAAAGCAATTGTGGCAACCATAATTATGCCATCACCAAGCAAGAATTTTTCTTGGTTTTTGCGTCTTTTTTCGGCGTCCATTCCTGCATGATATGGAAAAGCATTAAAGCCTTCTTCTTTTAGCCAAGCGGCAGTTTCATCAACATTTTTGCGTGACAAGCAATAAACAATTCCACTGTCTTTTTTGTGAAATTCGCGGATGAATTCTAGCAATTGTTTTTTGTTATTTTCGCGCGAGACAATTGTGTAATTTATATTAGGTCGATCAAAACCAGCGGTAAAAACTCGGCAATTTTCAAGATGTAATTTGCTTAAAATATCTTGTCTGGTTGGAGCATCTGCTGTGGCGGTGAGCGCAATGCGCGGAACATTTGGAAACCTTTCAGCTAATATAGAAAGTTGCGTGTAAACTGGTCGAAAATCATGTCCCCACTGCGAAACGCAATGCGCTTCATCAATGGCAAAAAGTGAAATTGGTAAATCGATTAGCAATTCTAAAAATTCTGGTGAGGCCAATCTTTCTGGCGCCACATAAAGCAAATCTAATTTATTTTCTTTGATCAGATTTTTTACTTTCAAAATTTCATCAAAACTCATGCTAGAATTAATAGCTGCGGCATTTACTCCAGCTTGCTTTAAAGCGCTTACTTGATCTTGCATCAAAGCGATTAGCGGAGAAATTACAATCCCCACACCTGGCAAACATAAAGCAGGAATTTGATAACAAAGAGATTTGCCGCCACCAGTTGGCATCATCACAAAACAGCTTTTTCCTGAAATTACATGATCAATAACTTCGGCCTGTGATCCACGAAAATTATCATAGCCGAAAGTCTGTTTTAGAATTTGTGAAGGTGAATTACTCTTATTCATTTTCTATTCGGGGTTGTGAAATATTTATAAAAATATATGAAATGACAATGCATTCTGAGCGCATTAAAAGAAAAGAACATAATTTAATAACTTCGAAAATATGAGTAAGGGTAATAACGAGAAATATAATAATGAGAGAGCATATATAAACGCTGAAGGGGTTTTAATGTCGTATGCGATATGGAGGACTCAACAGAAGAATTGAAACAGCAAATAATAGACCAATTGGAAGAAGAGCTTAAAAATCTAGAGGACAAAAAATTGTGCGAAAGTGATGCTAGTCTTACTACCGCTTTACATGTTTTAACTAAACACAAAAAAGTGGATATTGCCAAAAAGCTGTTTGATAAAATTGATTTAGGTTCTTTGGAAGACCATTGTGAACTATTACATACGATAATAAATGTTAGAGAAGTTGGTGATGATGCGGCGCTTAATTTATTAAAGCATATGCTTGATACCGAAGGCAACAGACTTAATGCTGGAGATAGTTCGGGACAGAAAGAAGAAGGGGTTGAAAAAGATGTATTTTTAGTGGCTTCTCAACAAGTTTCATCTGTTCCTGCACAAGTTGATTTAGATATAGTTAGATTGCTAATTTCAACTAAGAAAGTTTCTGGCTTAAAGGAAAGTTTGGCTGATTTGGCATTATTTATGCTTGATGAAAAATATGTTAATGAGCGTTCTTCAGAAGGAGTTCATGCAAGCAATATTGAAGTAAAAGAATTAAGAGACAGAAGTAAGCTTTTTAATGATCAAGAAGGCCGAAACAAAGAATGGATGATTGAGATATTGAAGAATTATCAATTGGCAAAAACAGGAGTTGATTTGGGCGATGTTTTAGCTCAGTTGAAATTGCAACATGGCGTTGAAATTTCGAAAAGTGAGGTTTTTGTTGATCTTATAACTCAAGAAATAACTGCTTTGAAAGAAGGGGAATCTGAAGAAGTAGAATCTAAAGATAAGATGACTCCCATACCAATCTCGTCAGTTTTCTCCCCAAAGAAAACTAGCTTTCCAGGTGGTAAAGTTGGAGAAACAGACCGGAAGGCCAGTTCAGTTTGTGTAATGAGCTAGGATTTTAAGTAGTCCACGCTGAAGAACCAACTCCCCAACCTAACAACTCTTAACTCGATAAATTTTTAGTAAAAAAATCTCCAGCAAATGGAATAAAATTTGGATCAAAAAATTCTTTAGCTTTCCGAGCTTCAGTAGTTTTCTGATGTGGTTTAAGA
>CAMCME010000006.1 GCA_945875925.1 Rickettsia typhi
TTAACGGCAAATTCAATTTCACTGAGTCTACACTGGAGACAGAGGGGAAGTCGTTACGCCATTCGTGCGGGTCGGAACTTACCCGACAAGGAATTTCGCTACCTTAGGACCGTCATAGTTACGGCCGCCGTTTACTGGGGCTTCGATCAGGAGCTTGCACCCCATCACTTGACCTTCCAGCACCGGGCAGGCGTCAGACCCTATACTTCATCTTAATGATTTAGCAGAGCCCTGTGTTTTTGGTAAACAGTCGCTACCCCCATTTCTGTGCCACCCATCGCAGCTTGCGCCACGGTGGGCCATCCTTTTCCCGAAGTTACGGATGCATTTTGCCTAGTTCCTTCAGTGTAGTTCTCTCAAGCGCCTTAGTATTCTCAACCCATCTACCTGTGTCGGTTTTGGTACAGTCTTATCGTGGGGCTATTTCCTGGAAGCAACTTCGACGCATCTTCAATCCAATAAGAAGATACGCAAAAGAACGCTCCGTCACTCTCCACTCGGTTCAGGAATATTAACCTGATTTCCATCGACTACGCCTTTCGGCCTCGCCTTAGGTACTGACTAACCCTGCTCAGATTAACTTTAAGCAGGAAACCTTAGATTTTCGGCGAAAATGTTTCTCACATTTTTTATCGTTACTCATGTCGGCATTCTCACTTGTGATATCTCCAGCAAACCTGACAATTCACCTTCACAGACTTACACAACGCTCCGCTACCACTGCTAGGCACAATGCCTAGCAATCCATGTCTTCGGTATATCACTTTAGCCCCGTTACATTTTCGGCGCCAGAAGGCTTATTTAGACCAGTGAGCTATTACGCTTTCTTTAAAGGATGGCTGCTTCTAAGCCAACCTCCTGGTTGTTTTGGCCCTCTGACTTCCTTTCCCACTTAGTGATAATTTAGGGACCTTAGACGATGGTCTGGGCTGTTTCCCTTTCGACGACGGACCTTAGCACCCGCCGTCTGCCTGCCAGACTGTACTTGTTGGTATTTGGAGTTTGTTAAGGTTTGGTAAGTCTTTTGGACCCCCTAGCCTTGACAGTGCTCTACCCCCAACAGTAATATCTAACGCTCTACCTAAATAGATTTCGCGGAGAACCAGCTATATCTAGATTTGTTTAGTCTTTCACCCCTAATCACAGCTCATCTCGTAATTTTGCAACATTAATGAGTTCGGTCCTCCAGTAAGTGTTACCTCACCTTCAACCTGGCCATGACTAGCTCATCTAGTTTCGGGTCTAATTCGCTGTACTCGGACGCCCTGTTAGGACTCGCTTTCGCTACGCCTACATCTTACGACTTAAGCTTGCACAACAAAATTAACTCGCCGACCCATTATACAAAAGGTACGCTATCACTCCATAAAGGAGCTCTAACTGCTTGTAGGCATTCGATTTCAGTGTCTATTTCACTCCCCTTATCGGGGTTCTTTTCACCTTTCCCTCACGGTACTTGTTCACTATCGGTCGTAGAAGAGTACTTAGGCTTGGATGAACTGGTCCACCCATGTTCAGACAGGATTTCACGTGTCCCGCCCTACTCGAGCTTAACTATTTGCTTTTATCAATACGGGACTATCACCCTCTATGGTTAACCTTTCCAAGTTATTCTCATTGACAAATAATTAAGACTGGCCTGGTCCGCGTTCGCTCGTCACTACTAACGGAGTCTCTGTTGATGTCCTTTCCTCCAGCTACTTAGATATTTCAGTTCGCTGGGTTTTGCTTCCTTAACTTATGTATTCAGTCAAAGATACTCTCTAAAAGAGAGTGGGTTTCCCCATTCGGAAATCCTCGGATCAAAGCTTATTGGCAGCTACCCGAGGCTTATCGCAGCCTGTTACGTCCTTCATCGCCTTTCTACGCCAAGGCATCCGTCGAATGCCCTTAATTTGCTTACTTTTCCAAAGTTATGTGCAGAACTAAATCTGCACTATGATAAAATAGGCTCTTGAGATTGCTATATTCGCATTTGACTACGCACATATAGAATGTACGCGTTAATTTTGCGGTATTCTCTAGTTATCAATTATTCACGATGTAAACAACATTCTCTTTCCTCAGAAGCACATTAATTTCTTCAAAAACTAAAAAACCCGAAAGCAGTTATGCTCTCGAATCAAATCAATTTTTTAAAAAGAATTTGTGAGCTGGGAATTAGCCTCTAGCTAAACTATCTTAAAGATTTTCTCACTCGTCGATGTCATCATTACTGATTAATCATCTTCTAAAAGGATCTAAACAAGTTAGGAGGGCGGATATTATAGACCGCTCTTTTCTTAGAAGTCAAGTATGTTTTTAAAATATCTTTCATATTAGTTTAGCCCTTGTTTTTAAAGGCTTTTGGGGATTTTTTGGGAAGAAATTAAAAAATATTTTTAATTTTATTTTAGGAATTTATCGAAAATTTAGCTTCGATTTTCGGAATTTTTAATATCAGCTATTTTTGAACATCAAAATTAAAACTATATATAGATACTATACATTTATCTTTGAAATCGAGCTTGGATCCTTGCCAATATTGGAATTAGCAGTTTAAAAAACCACTAATTGTGTTTCTTAAAGCAGAGCTTTCGATTAGAAAAGAATCATGTCCAGCTGTGCTTTCTATTACTATGGAGCTTACATTGATGCCGCAAGCGATTAATGCGTGAGTGAGTTTTTTTGCTTCACTTGGCGGAAAAAGCCAATCATCTGAAAATGCTATTAAACAGACTTTAGCTTGCGAATTAGAAGCTAGAGAAATGAAAGCATCACTTAATTTTCCGCCAAAATCTTTTTCTAAATCGAAATAATCCACGGCCTTTGTAATATATAGATAGGAATTAGCATCAAAGCGTTCGACAAAACTGTAACCTTGATGATGCAAATAACTTTCAACTTGAAATTCAGCATCAAATCCAAAAGAGAAGTTATCTTTGTTTTGTAGGTTGCGGCCGAACTTTTTTTGCAAAGCAACTTCAGAAAGATAAGTAATGTGAGCAGTCATTCGAGCAACTGCAAGGCCTTTTGTCGGGCATTTTCTTTCTAGAAAATATTTACCTTCATACCAATTAGGGTCAGCCATAATCGCTTGTCTACCAACTTCATGGAAGGCGATATTTTGTGGGCTGTGGCGATAAGAAGTGGCTAGTGGAATTATTAAATTAACTTTTTGCGGATAAAGATTTGCCCAAGCCAAAGACTGCATTCCACCAGTTGAACCGCCAATTACAGCGTGAAGTTTTGATATTCCGAAATTCTCAATTAATAAATTTTGCGCATGAACCATGTCATTTATGGTGACAGATGGGAAATTGAGGCCGTAAGCTTGATTGGTTTCGGGATTAATTTCTTTTGGGCCGAATGAACCCATGCATCCACCAATAATATTAGAAGAAATTATGAAAAATTTATCTGTATCAATTGGTTTATTTTTGCCAATCATAAAATTCCACCAACCATCTTTTCCAGTGATTGGATGGGTGGAAGCGGCGTATTGATCACCTGTTAAAGCGTGGCAAATTAAAATGGCGTTTGATTTGTCTTCATTAAGCGTTCCGTAGGTTTGGTAAGCCAATGGAAAATTTTTTATTTCCGCACCACTAGTAAGTTTTAAAGGCTTATCTTTTGCTAAAAAAACTATATCACCAACTTCGAATTCTTTATATTGCGGCCCAAAACTTGACTTGATTTTCATTAAGCTTAGAAATTTTCTTATATATTATTATCACAACCAGCTCGGTTAGAACCTCATTACTTAAATTTCAGATCATGGAAAATCAACAGAATAAAACCTGCTCAATATCTTTAAATGATTTGCGCGCCGAAATAGATAAGGTTGATGATCAATTAATTTCTCTTCTTGGAAGCAGAATGAAAATTATTGATCGCGTTGGTGAATTAAAAAAAAGTAATAATGAGAAATTTTTCATCAGATCAAATCGTGAAGCTGATATGATAAAAAATTTGATAAAAAAATCCGATTCTTCTTTTCCCAAATCCTCTATTATTAGCATTTGGCGCAAGATTATTGCTGCTGCAAATATGCATGAACAGAATTTAAAAATCTCTATTCACAATCCAAAAAACATTCCCGATTATTCTTATTTAGTAAGAGAACATTATAATGAAGAAGTGCCAATTTTTTCGCATGATAGTTTGACAAATATTGTTACTGAAATTGAAAAAGGCGAAACACAGATTGGAGTTTTTTCTTTGCCGAAAGCCAATCAAGAAGGCGCAAAACCCGATGAATCTAGTGATAATTGGTGGATCAATTTAGCTAATAATAAATCTGGAATTAAGGTTTTTGCCAAACTTCCTTTCGTAGAATTTTCTGATAAAAAAACAAATATTCAGGATTCGAGTAATTTGGTGATGGTGGCGATTAAAGAAGCGGAAAAATCATCTGAGGATAATTCTTTACTTTATGTGGAAGTGCCGAAAGAAATTTCTAAAAGCCAGATTCTGTCTTCCTTTAAAGAAAATAAGTTGGATGCGAAAATTTTAAAATCTGTGAAATTGGCGCAAGTGGAAAATATGATGTTTTATTTGGTGGAGGTCAGTGGCTTTTATGAAGAAAGTGATGTGGCACTTAAGAATTTTTCTAAGTCTAAGATTAAACCTTATGTGAAGGTTTTGGGATGTTATGCTTTGCCGATTAAGATTTAGAGATTGTTAGAGATCACGAAACAAGATCGGGATAACTCTCAGTTAGAAAGATATCGTAGAAAAACAATCCTCATATAAATTATTGACAAACAAGTGTCGATATTAAGAATACGCGGCCTTCCTCTTTTGATGAAGCCCTTCTAGAAATCACAAAATTCAGTTTCTAACTAAACAAATTGTCTTTAAAAAGCGGTTTGATTTTGTGTCTTTTTTAGAAATTTTTCAGGGAAAATTCTGTTAAGAAAAATCCTGTAAAACCTTGGGAATATTAATCGTAAAATACGAGTCTTACTATGACTAAAAGAGTCAATGCGAAAAAGAAAATCAGTAGAAAATTAGGCGCGAGTCTTTGGGGACAAGCTAAAGATCCATTCAATAAAAGAAGCTCAAAACCAGGTCAACATGGCGCTTCTCAAAAAGGCAGAGCTAGTGACTATAGCAATCAGCTTCGCGCTAAACAAAGATTGAAATTCTATTATGGCAACATTTCTGAAAGACAATTTTTCAACTTGTTCCAATTAGCCGATAAATCAAAAGGTGATATTAGTGAAAACTTCGTAGCACTTTTGGAAAGCAGATTAGACGCAGTTGTTTACCGAGCTAACTTTGTACCAACAGTTTTTGCAGCAAGACAATTTGTGAACCACAAACATGTAACTGTTAATGGCGCTATTGTGAATATTCCTTCTTACAGAGTGAAAATTGGTGATGTAGTTCAAGTTAGAGAAAAATCTCGCAAGCTTGCTATCGTTATTGATTCTCTACAAAAAATGGAACGCGATATACCATCTTACATGCAATTAGATAAAGATACTTTCAGCACTAGATTGACTGTTAAGCCAGCCTTCGCTGAAGTTCCTTATGCCGTTGAAATGCAACCACATTTAATTACTGAGTTTTACTCTAGATAATTATTCTGTCGGATATTTATACAGAAATGGCGGGCTCTTTCGAAAGAAAGGCCCGCCATTTTTTTTGTGATTATATCAATTTCATTGAGTATATTTATAACACTGCCGCTAACTTACAGAAATCTTCGATTGTTAAATTCTCAGCGCGCAATTCTGGATTTATTTTTAGCTCTTTTAAAATAGTTTCAGGGTTTTCAAAAATGCTTTTTAAAGCAGATTTAACCATCTTGCGTCTTTGATTAAATGCCGCAGCAACTACCTTCTCCAGCTTATCAAATTCGACATCAAATAGCGGTTTTTCGTGAGGGATTAATTGCAAAATTGCTGAAGTAACTTTTGGTGGCGGAATGAAAACTGAGCGGTTTACTGTGAAAAGCATTTTGCTGTCACATAAAAAATTCACCATCACAGCAAGTCTGCCATAATGTTTGGTATTTGGCTTAGCGATGATTCTTTCTACAACTTCTTTTTGCAGCATCAAAGTCATTGAAGAAATTTTTGGCGCAATTTTTAGCCACTTAATCAGCAAAACTGTGCCAATATTATAAGGTAAATTGGCGATGATTTTGAATTTTTTTGTAGAATCTGTTATTTGTGTTTCATCAATTTCTAAAGCGTCGTCGCTGATAATTTGAAAGCGCTGCCCATAGAAATTTTTAAGCTCGGCAAGAGCCGCCAAACATCTTTGATCTTTTTCGATTGAGATTAGTTTTTTCGCTCCCGCATCAAGAATAGAGCGAGTTAAACTGCCAGGCCCCGGCCCAACTTCTATCACTTCATATTCACTTATATCTCCAATAGATTTGGCAATTTTATCAGTAAAATTTTTGTCTAAAATGAAATTTTGACCCAAAGATTTTTTAGCATCTAGGCCGTATTTTTTGATTAATTCTGAGGTGGAGGGAAGTGATGTCATGAGGAAGGGTTTAAGGATAAGGGCGCGCTTTTGAAACGCGCCCTCGCCTATTTTATACTTTTTCAGAAATAGCTTGTTCTGCTTCTACGAAATAATATCCAAGAGAGTCAGCAACTGCTTTGTAAGTAACTTTGCCATCGATAACATTCAAACCATTACGAAGATGTTTGTCATCAAGCAAAGCTTTTTTATAACCTTTATTAGCCAAAGCTAAAGAGAAAGGCAGGGTTGAATTTTCTAGAGCTTGAGTTGAAGTTCTAGCAACCGCACCTGGCATGTTTGTAACACAATAGTGAACAACGCCATCAGTAACATAGGTTGGATTACTGTGAGAAGTTGGTTTTGAAGTTTCAAAACATCCACCTTGGTCGATTGAAATATCAACCATCACTGAACCTTTTTTCATTCTTTTTACAGCGTCAGCAGAAATTAATTTTGGAGCCGCAGCACCTGGAATAAGAACTGCGCCCACGATTACATCAGAATCAACCGCATTTTTTTCGATATTTTCAAGTGATGCGTAAAGAACTTCAGCTGAATTTCCGAAGATGTCACATAAGTAACGAATACGAGCTAGAGATTTATCTAAGATTACAACTTCTGCGCCCATGCCAATTGCAACTTTAGCTGCATTAGTTCCAGACACACCGCCACCAAGAATAGTAACTTTTCCACGAGAAACTCCTGGAACACCGCCGAGAAGAACTCCGCGTCCGCCTTGAGATTTTTCTAAAGCTCTGGCACCCGCTTGAATTGAAAGTTTACCCGCAACTTCACTCATTGGAGCAAGAAGTGGAAGAGATCTATCTTCAGCGCTAACTGTTTCGAAAGCAATCGCGATAGCACCAGATTTGATTAACATTTTAGTTAATTCTGGTTCAGCAGCTAAGTGAAGATAAGAGAATAAAATTTGATCTTTTCTAAGCATACCACATTCAACTTTTTGTGGCTCTTTTACTTTTAAAATCATTTCAGCTTGGCCGTAAATTTCGGCAGCTGTATCAAGAATTTTTGCACCAGCAGAAACATATTGCTCGTCGCTAAAATCGATTGCTGAACCAGCATCTTTTTGCACGATAACTTTGTGACCTGCATTAACTAATTCTCTGACTCCCGATGGTGTAGCACCAACGCGATATTCATGATCTTTAATTTCTTTAGGAATTCCAATTAACATAGTTTCTCCGCTTTATTTTAAGGTTGGGATTTAAATTTTCTCGATATGAGAAAGTTTTATGATACTACTTTCAGCCGATGTAATGCTTGGGTGCATTTCATAGTGAAAGTTGAACTGGGTTTTTGCAAGCTCTAATTCTTGGCTTAAATTTTTGCCTTTCAAAAAAAGACAATAACCGTCTTTTTTAAGAAATTTTTTAGAATGAACCAACAATTTATCAAGTGGCGCCAAGGCTCTGGAAATTATACAATCAAACTCCAAAACTGCCAATTCTTCTAATTTTGCTTGATGGATGAAAACGCGATTTTGTGAAAATAATTTTGCTCTTCTCAAAAAATCACATTTACGAAAAGCTTTTTCAACCAAGTGAACTTCTTTTAATCCAAGCATTGATAAAACTAATCCTGGAAAGCCAGCGCCAGTTCCAAAATCGGCAAATTTAATATTTTTATCATCAATATATTTCAACAATTGCGCGCTATCTAAAATATGACGATTCCACAATTCATCTACTGTTGATCTGCCGATAAAATTGAATTGTTGATTTTCTTGCAAAAGCAAAAGCACAAAATCTTCAAGATTAGTTACTTGCGAGTTACTAATATCGCAGAATTTTCTGATCTCGCTAAGCGCGGCATTTTTTTTAATTTCAAGATTCATTGAAAATTTTACTTGGAAGAAATTTATTTTAGGAATTTACGACAAACTAGCCACGCATCGCCAACTTATCAATTAAAATCTTGACGAAGATAATTGGCGATAATATTACTTGAAGCCCTATTTTATAAGAAAAACACCCGAAAAACGCAGATATTTGTCAAAAAATCTCCATTTTTAAATTCTAACAACAATCCGTTAAAAAAATGAAAATCTCATCAAAAGTTAAAAAAATTCTATCTTGTTACGAAAGCGACAACGCTGGAACCAAAACCAATTTAGCCAGAATTTTAATGCATGGTAAATTAGGTGGCACCGGAAAAATGGTAATTCTGCCAGTTGATCAAGGATTTGAACACGGCCCAGATAGAAGCTTCGCGGTTAATCCTGACGCTTACGATCCTCACTATCATTTTCAACTTGCGGTGGACGCTGGTTTGAACGCTTACGCAGCGCCACTTGGAATGATTGAAGCTGGCGCTGATACTTTCGCTGGTGCAATTCCAACAATTCTAAAAGTTAACAGCTCGAATTCTTTACATAACGGTGGAACCGCTCCATATCAAGCTACAACAGCTTCTGTGAGAGATGCTTTAAGACTTGGTTGTTCGGCAATTGGTTTCACAATTTACCCTGGATCTGATGCAGCTTTTGACATGTTTGAAGAAATTCGCGAGATGTCTGAAGAAGCTAAAGCTCATGGTTTAGCTGTGGTTATTTGGTCTTATCCAAGAGGTGGAGATCTCTCAAAAATTGGTGAAACTGCCATGGACATTTGCGCTTATGCAGCACACATCGCAGCTTTGCTTGGCGCTCACATCATCAAAGTTAAACCTCCAACTCAAGCTTTAGAAAATCTTGAAGCTGTGAAAGTTTATGAAAAAGTGAGAATTCCGATTGCAACAATGGAAGAACGCATCAGACACATCATGAAAACAACTTTCAACAATAAGAGAATCGTAGTATTTTCTGGTGGAAATGCCAAAGGTGAAAATGAAATTTACGGCGAAATTCGCGAAATCTATAAAGGTGGTGCGAATGGCTCTATCATTGGTCGTAACACCTTCCAAAGACCAAGAGAAGAAGCTTTAAAGATGCTTGAGAATATCATTCAGATTTATCAAGGTAAGTTTTAGTTTTTAAAAAAAATTCTTTCAAAAAAGCGTCATCCTTGGCCCTTTGGGCCGAGGATCTTGTGAGATTTAATACAAACTCACGAGATCCTCGATTTACTTTGTAAATCAAGGATGACGCTTTTTTTAAAGTCGATGTTTCTATTTAGGCTTTTAGATTAATCATTCTTATGCCACTACTATCCGTAAAAAATCTCTCCATTTCTTTCGCAAATCAACAAGCTGTTCAAGATATTTCCTTTCAATTATTTCCGAAAAAAATTACTGCTTTGGTTGGACAAAGTGGGTCGGGCAAATCAGTTACAGCGCTGGCGATTGTAAGGATTCTGCGCAAGGCAGAAATTACAGGTGAAGTTATTTTTGAGGGAAAAAATTTACTAACTTTATCACAAGAAGAACTATGCCAAATTCGCGGCAGAGACATTGCTTTGGTTTTTCAAGATCCAAATTCTTCACTGAATCCGCTGCATAAAATTGGCAAACAAATTGCGGAAGCGGTGACAATTCACAATCCAAAAATCTCCGCAAAAAATTTACAAAAACGCGTTTTAGAATTACTAAAAATTGTTGAGTTAGAATCTTTTTCTACGCGTCTTAATGATTATCCGCATCAGCTTTCTGGTGGCCAGAAACAGCGCGTGATGATTGCAATTGCAATTGCAAATAATCCAAAAATTTTAATTGCTGATGAGCCAACAACGGCCCTGGATGCATTTATTCAAAATGAAATTTTAAATTTGATTTTGCGTTTAAAAAACGAGCTTGGAATTGTGGTTTTATTCATCACTCATAATTTGCAAGTGGTAAAAAAAATTGCCGACGAAGTGATTGTTTTAAATGCTGGAAAAATTGTTGAAGAAGGAAGTGTGAAGGAAATTTTTTGCGCGCCGAAAAATGATTATACGAAATTACTGATTAGCTCTTCTGAGATAATTGAAGAGCAAAAAATTAAAGCTCCAGCAGAAGAAATTTTATCAGTAAAAAATCTCTCTGTAATTCATAAAATTAGAAAAAGTTTTTTTGGAAAAGAAGATTTTTATGCCAATAATAATTTGAATTTGGCGTTGGAATTAGGACATAATTTGGGCGTGATTGGAGAAAGTGGTTCGGGGAAATCTACGCTGGCTTTGGCTTTGTGTAATTTGATTTCCTTCACAGGTGAAGTGAAATTTTTTGGCGGGAAAAATTGGAAGGAGAATAATTTTGAGCTGCGCAAAGATGTGCAGATTATTTTTCAGGATCCGCTTTCTAGTTTGAATCCGCGGATGTTGGTTGGGGATATTATTGCAGAAGGACTTTTGATTCATGGTTTTGGGAAAGCGAGGCAGGAAGCTTACGTTGGTTTCGACTCCGCTCAACCGACGGTTAAAAAGGTTGAGGAAATCATGAAGAAGTTACGGTTAGAGCCCAAAATTAAAAATCGTTATCCGCATGAATTGTCGGGTGGACAAAGACAGAGAGTTGCAATTGCTAGAGCCTTGATTTTGAATCCGAAAATTCTTGTGCTAGATGAGTCAACTTCGGCGCTAGATTTGCTTACTCAAAATGAAATTTTGAAATTGCTTTTGGAAATTCAAACAGAGCAAAAAATTTCTTATATTTTAATCTCGCATGATTTGAGTGTGGTGTCGCAAATTGCTGATAAGATCATGGTTTTAAAAGATGGACAAATTGTGGAAACTGGTGAAAAATTGCAGATAATGTTAAGTCCGAAGAATTCCTACACGAAAGAATTGATTGCACTTCAGTAAGAAAAACAAAAATAAATTTATGAAAAAACCAGAATTATTACTTCCAGCTGGAACTCTTGATCGCCTAAAAACTGCCATTCTTTATGGCGCTGATGCTGTTTATTGCGGAACTCCTGACATGTCGCTTCGAGTGAAGTCTGGATTCACTTTAGAAGATGTGGTGGAAGGTATAAAATTCGCTCATTCTTACGGCAAAAAAGTTTACCTAACTTTGAATCTTTTTTCTCACAATAAAGACATTGAAAAACTGCCGCAATTTATCGAAACAGTTAAAGCGGTGAATCCAGATGGTTTGATTATTTCTGATCCTGGAGTTTTTCAATTTGTGAAAGAACATGCACCAGACTTGGAATTGCACATTTCTACACAAGCCAATGTTTGCTCTTGGTTGACTGTAGATTTTTGGGAAAAACAAGGCGCAAGTTTGGTTGTGATGGCGCGCGAAGTTAGTTTTGAAGAGCTGGCTGAGATTCGCAAAAAATGTCCGAACATTAAAATTGAAACTTTTGTTCATGGCTCAATGTGCATGACTTATTCGGGAAGATGTTTGCTTTCAAATTTTTTGGCTGAACGCGGAGCCAATCAAGGAAGCTGTGCGCATAGTTGCAGATGGGGTTATAAATTGAAGATTAAACTAAAAGATAACACCGAACACGAGATTGAAATTAACGAAGATAATAAAGAAATGTTCGACTTTTTCTTAGAAGAAGAAGTGCGCCCGGGTCAATTACTGCCTTTTGAAGAAGATGTTCACGGCTCTTACATTTTAAATTCTAAAGACCTTTGTTTGCTGCCGAAACTTGATGAATATATCAAAATTGGTTTGGATTCTTTCAAAGTTGAGGGGCGCAACAAAACTGAATTTTATGCAGGTTCTGTTGCCAGAGTTTATCGCGCGGCGATTGATGATTATATGGCAGATCCAGAAAACTGGAAAGCTGACGCTTATATGGATGAAATTAATGCTGTGGCAAATCGTGGTTACACTTTGGCTTTCCATGATGGTCGTTTGACTAATTTAGCGCATGATTATGAAAGCACTGGCTCAACTTCTTCTTATGAATATGCAGGACGCGTGATTGAATGGCAAGGAAATGACTTGATTGTGGAAGTTAAGAACCGCATGGATGCTGGAGATGTGCTTGAATTTTTATCGCCATTTAAACGCGAACCAATTTTGCTTAGAATTTATGAATTTAATAATGTGAAAAATAATCACATTACTGAAGTTGTGCATGCTGGCCAAAAGCCTTTGATTCGCATTTCATCAGATTTATTCCACTTAGAAAATAAAGAAAAATTACAAGAACTTCTTCCCCCACTTTCTCTGATTAGAAAAGAGAAAATGACTGACGAATCTGAGAAGCTTAAAGTAGAAAGTCGTGAACTTTCTCATCAATTAGAATCAGGTGAAGTGAAGCAGCAAAAATATGACGCTAAACGCGAAAAATATTTTGCGGCTTTAGAATTGCTTGATCCAGAAATTTCTCCGCGCACTCCAAGAATTGGTAAAGAAGGCTGCTGTGGCAAAGGTTGCAACGGTTGTTTGATGTTCTGGCATGATGATAAATATGCTAAAGCTCGTGAAATTTTGAAGACTAAAAAAATTGGTGAAATGCTGTAATTTCAAGATTTTTTATTAGAGATCCTGCAACAGTTTTTAAACTTATTTTGCGAATCTCCGTCAAGTTGCTTGACGATCTTAGCGTGATTTTTAAATTAGCCTCAGTTTAAGCTAGATGCGAATCATTAATCTCCTTTTACTCGAAAGATATTTTGCTGATAATTTTCATGTTTAGCTCAGGCAAAAATATATAGATACAATTCCTTTACTAGAATCAGGATATTTGGCTGTTCAGGGGATGAAAAATCAACTCTATCTAATTTTTAAAATGAAGCAAATCACCAAAAACCTTGGTTGGATTTTCAGAAGAAAAGGAGATCCTCAAATTTACACTGAATATCAAGAAAAAGATAAAAATGAAGAATCCACAAACGAAGGAATTCTCAGAACTCAAGATCCTACAAAATCTTTACCTCTAAGCACAAATTCAAACCCAATTTTTAAAGAAGACCCTAGCAATTTGACTGGAGAAGAAGACCAGAGTTTTAAATCAGTGGATTCGTCAGAAAGTTCTTTATCAAGAATTCAAGCTTCTCGATTACTTTTGGATTTAATCAAAGGTCATAGTTTTAGTTTCAGAAAAAAGAAAAAAAATAGCGATGAAATATATCTAAAAATTAAAGCCGATGATGGCGAGATCTCAGATGAAGACAGCGTAAGAAGACTTAGAGAGGCACTATTTATCAACATTAAATCTTTTTTCCAATCTAAAGGAGACTCAACACCTCAAATAACTAGAGGTGCCGATATTATTTCTTTTCCCAATCTCGAAATGTTGGAAGAATGGAATAAGGAAGCCGGTCTTGCCATCACTGATTCTAGAGTTAAGAAGAAAAAAATAGTAGTAATTGGTTTGGGCGATGTTGGGGAAGCTGTGGTTAGAGAATTAGGAACTCATCATGAGAAAAATAATTTACCTTGCGAAATTATAGCGCTGAATCGAGATAAAGCTTTTGCCAGAGCTCGCATTAAAGATATTAAAAAATCTAGAAATGATGAAGGAGGAAAATCTTGCGTATCTTATGTGGCAGCAACGCAAGATAAGGAAATTGCTGATGCTGATTTGATAATTTTAACCGCTGGCGTTAAAGCCAGCCGTATTGAAGCTGCTAATCGCAGAGATGCTCTAAAATATAATGCGGCCTTCATTAATGACTTTGCCCGACTGATAAAAGGTCAGAAGAAAAAAGATACTAAAGTTATAGTTATCACCAATCCCGTTGAAACCATCACCCAAATGGTGCAAGAAATTTCTGAAATAGACCCACAAAATATTATTGGTTCGGGCACTGGTTTAGATTCGATAAGATATGGCGATGAGTTAGAAAGTAAATTTGATGAATATCACCTTACTCATCCGATACATGCTTTAGTTGTGGGAGAACATCACGGACCAAATATGATTTTCGCGAAAGATAAGGTGATGATGAATGGCAAACCAATATCTGAAACTCTTGGCGGAAAAATAGGTGAACAAGAACTAGATGAAATTTTAAATGGCGTAGAAAGTGGAGTTAGAACTGCTGGATATCCAAATAAAAATGGTAAACCTTTTAGAAAAGGAACTTGCGAAACTCCAGCTCGAGCCGCCTGTCAGCTTTCTTATAAATGGCTATATGGCGATAAAGCAAAAGAAGGAGAGAAAGAAATATTATCTACATCAGTTTATGTTGGAGCAGGAACTGATAATCCTTATGGAGTTACAGGTCCTTGCTTTATTGGCCTTCCAATTACTTTTGGTGAAAATGGAAAAATAGAAGTAAAAAAAGATTATCTGACTAATGAAGAGCAAATTGCTAGATTGCAAAAAATCTCCAAAGGCTTGGTTGAAGGGCGTTTAACAGTTACGCCAGAATTATTGGCAACCTCAAATTTGCTTAACGCGCTATTGGATAGAAATGAAGATAATTCTGATGTGGTGAAAAATTTAACTGCAATCATGACTTCTAAAGATGTAGGTTTGTCGGATTGTTCAGAAAATTTACGCAAATTATATTCTATCACAAAAGAGGAGGATAAAATTAAAATCAGCGTTAAACCGCTTTATTCTGAATATGAAGAATATCTTTTAAATTTACTAAATGTTGCTTTGCGAGACTCAGGATTAGTAGATAGAGAAGCAGATAAAGAACAGTGTAGTATTGTGACACATGATGGGAAAAATAAATTAACAATCTTAACTGAACAATCTACACAAGAAAAATTATTGCAGATTATCGGATCAAGAAACCCATCAACACTCATCACCACCGCCCGAGATAAAGCCACAAATCTTAATGGAAATATAACAACCAAAGGAGAAATAAACTAGGTGTCTAGAATAATATCTAGAAGCAACAGCCAAAACTCTTCTAATGGATTGGAAAGTTTATAAACCAACTTATAATAAATAAATTTGCTAGAGAAGCTGCTTAAATCAAAACTCAAATCGATAAAAAATCTCTTCATCACTTACACAATCGTAACATTCCTGGTGTTGGGCAGTGTTTTACTGTGGTTTATGTACAAAACTTACACTTCTTACATGGAAGTAAAGAAATTAGAAATGGATTCTGCAATTTCTGAAATTGAATTAAGTTTTATCGGCATGCTTGATTACACGGAATCAATCATGAATCACATTGGTAAACAAGTTGGAATTTCTGGCGGCTCTGATAAAGAACTCAGTGAAATTTTAAGTTCATTTAGCGAAAAAAGTAGTCACGGCGACGATGCTATTAAAGATACTTTATCAATCAGCATGTTTTCTTGGGTCAATAAAAAAGATGTAATTGTAATAAATAGCGAATATGGCGTGGTGCAAGCCCCAATCAATATTTCTGGCAGAGAATATTTAGAAAATACCAAAAAAAATCCTTGGGTCATGCATACAGGATCAGCGGTTATTGGAGCGGTCAGCGGTCAACAAATTATTCCAGCAGGGCTTGGCGTAGAAAATGTTAAGACAAAAAAATATATGGGCACGGTTGTTCTTGGTTTCACCGTTAACAGCTTGACTGAAAGACTTAAAGAGAATGCAAATATTCCAAATTTGGACTTCGCCATTCTAAACAAAAATGGCGAGGTAATTTTAGAATCGACAGTTGGAATTTTCTCTGAAGATAAAAGATTTTTGAAAAATGTTATTTCAAGCCACATAAAACAAGAAACCACCATTTCTTCATTTTCTCCATTTAGTTTGGATGACAGTTACTTAATTACCAAACCAACCAACAAGCATCCTTATTACATAGTTACGGGATATCAAAATATCTTCATCGCCAAGGGTTTATTGAAAATGCTTTCGCCTTATATAATTGCTCTGATAGCAGTGTCGCTGTTCTTTTTTGTGATTTGGCGCATGTTAAAATCAAAAATAATTAATCCGATTATTCAACTTTCCATCGCTTCAAGATTAGTGGCTGAAGATCTTGATGAAGAGGCTGTAATGCCCGAATCTAGAATCATAGAAATTATAGAATTGACCAATCAGATTAAATTAATTGAGAAGTATAAATTAAGATTGCTGCAAACCAAAAAGTCTCAGGAAAGATTTTTTGCCAATATGAGCCACGAATTGCGCACTCCGCTTAACGGCATTTTAAATTTCTCTTTGATGATGAAGAAAGAATTGATGGGGCCGATAGATCCAGAATATAAGGAAATGGCTGAAGATATTTATTCTTCAGGGTCACATTTATTAAATTTAGTAAATGATATTTTAGATTTTTCTAAAATGGATGTCGGAAAAATGAAAATTAATGAAGAGAATTTTAACATAATTGATGAGGTTAAAGGCGCGATTAAAATTATCTGCGCCGATGCTCTTCCTGATCAAGAACCTACAAAAAAAATTATTCAGAATATTGAAGAAGGAATTTCAAAATTCTTTGGCGATCGAAGAATGTTTAAACAAATTCTCTTAAATTTACTTTCAAACGCTTCTAAATTTGTAGAGTCTGGCGAGATTCACTTAAACCTCTTTACTAATAGCGAAAAAGACTTGGTCTTAGAAATTGTTGATACTGGAATTGGCATTAAAGAAGAAGATTTAGCCAAACTGGCGGTTGAATTTGGCCAAGTTGGCGACGGCTATTCTCGAGGCAAAAGACAAGGTAGTGGACTTGGTTTATTTTTATGTAAAAAAATGGCTGAATTGCATCAAGGTAAATTTGAGATTAACAGCATTTACGGAAAAGGAACCAGTGTGAAAGTTATCTTTCCTAAAGAAAGATTAATAAGCTAAGGAGGAAAAATAATGGCAGATTTCGTAGTAAAAAAAATCATGATTGTGGAAGACAATCCAGTAAATCAAAAAGTGATGCAAAGGCTGATTAAAATTATGGGCCACGAATCAATTTCAATTACCGATGGTTTTGAAGCTTTTGAAAAAATAAAACTCCTAAGACCAGCCGTTATTTTGATGGATATTCAACTAATTGATATTTCTGGAATTGATATTACCAGAGCTGTGAAAGATGATCCTGAATTAAAAGACATTCCCGTAATTGTAGTTACAGCTTCAGCCACCGCAGATGATCAAGAAAGAATTATCCGAGAATCTAAATGCGACGATTACCTTTCAAAACCATTCTTACCTCAAGAATTATCCGACAAAATCTCTCGCTATATTGCTGTTAAGGAAGTTGATTTTAAGTAAGCGCCTTTCTTAAAAATTCTTCTGCTGCACTTAAAAATCACCAACGCTAAATTATAAATTCCTAAAATCACAAATCTTCAAAAAGGAATTTTAATCTCGATGAAAAAATCTCTAATAATTGCAATTGATGGCCCTTCGGCTTCTGGAAAAGGAACGCTGGCGAAAAAAGTGGCGACGCATTTTAAATTGCCCTATCTAAATACTGGCGCGCTTTATCGACTAATAGCTTTGCGCGTGATGCAGCAAGAAATTGATCCGAATAATTTTGCCGCACATATTTCTAATTTGGTGAAAAATATCAAAGAAGCAGACTTGGAACCAGAAGAATTATTCAGTGAAAAAGTTGGAGCTGTTGCTTCAATAATTGCTAAAAATTCTGAATTGCGAGCTGCACTTTTTAATTTTCAAAAAGATTTTGTAACTAAAGGCAAAAATTTACAAGGCGGCGCGGTGCTTGATGGACGCGACACCACAACCATAATTTGCCCCGATGCTGATTATAAATTTTTTGTCACCGCCGATGTCGAAATCCGCGCGCGCCGCCGCTTCAACCAACTTCAAACCAACTTCGAAGAAATTTTAGCCCAGTTAAAAAAACGCGATGAAAATGATTTTTCACGCACCGACGCGCCACTAAAAATCGCCCCAGACGCAATTGTAATCAACAACGGCAATCTCACGATTGACGAGGGTTTTCACAAAATTTTACAAATAATTAATTCTTAAAAAAAATGCAAAAATCACTTCTCGAACAATTGCCCGAAATTTTTGCCAAAGGCAAAAACCAAGCTGAAAAAATTTTAGAACGCCTCGAAAGCAAATGGCGCATTAACCTACAAAATCGTGAGTTGGTAATTCCTGCCAAAGACAAAATCAGCCAAGATTTATTTGCTAAAAACAATCAAAACCAAATTGACGAAAATAAAATAAATCGCCTGATTTATGGCGATAATTTATTGGCTTTGGCGGCACTTTTGGCGGAAAATTCTGATCTAAATTCTAACCCAAATTTTGCCGGGGGGGGGGTGGAAACCTCGCTGCGCGGCAAAATTGATTTAATTTATATTGATCCGCCTTTTGACTCGAAAGCCGATTATCGCACCAAAATAAATTTGCCCAACACCAGCCTTGAAGCCCGCCCAACCACAATTGAACAATTTGCCTATTCCGACACTTGGAATAAAGGCACCGCCAGCTATTTAGAAATGATGATTCCGCGCCTGATTTTAATGCGCGAATTGCTGTCAAACGAAGGCTCGATTTATGTTCATATCGATTGGCACGTTGGGCATTATGTGAAAATTATTTTGGATGAAATTTTTGGGAAGGAGAATTTTTTAAACGAAGTAATCTGGTATTATAGAAGATGGAATATAGCTGGATCTTCTTTTGCTAAAAATCATGACACGCTTCTTCTCTATTCAAAAAGCAAAGGTTCTCATATTTTTAATCAGCTTTTCATTCCAAAATCAGAAAAATCTAGTGCGCAAGGTAAGGCTTGGAAAAGCATAATCGGTGAAGATGGAATTAGAAGATCTGTACAAACTGACGAGCCTACAAAAGGAGTTCCAATGCCTGATACTTGGGAGATATCTATGATTAATCCCGTTGGAAAAGAGCGTTTGGGATATAGCACCCAAAAACCCGAAGCGCTTCTCGAACGCATAATCCGCGCTTCTTCCAACCCAAACTCAATTGTCGCCGATTTTTTCTCGGGTTCTGGCACCACGGCCGCCGTTGCGGAAAAATTGGGGCGGCGTTGGATTGCAACTGATTTAGGCAAACCAGCTTGCATGGTTGCCCGCAAACGCTTGATTGACGCGCAATCCAAGCCATTTTTATTTCAACATGTTGGCGATTATCAAATTGAACAAATGCGCCAAAATTTTGGGCGGTCTTACAAAATTGGCGATTTATCAGAAATTATTTTAGGGCTTTTTGGCTCGCTGCCATTGCCTTTGATGGATAATCCAAACCGCAATTTAGGCACGCTAAATAATTCAAAAACTTTGGTTTTTGTGGATAGTCCAAACAAATTAACGGGTCTTTCCACTTTGCAAAAAGCCATCAATTTGCGCGAAGGGCATTTGGGCGGTTTTGAAAAAGTGATTGTTTTGGGCTGGAATTTTGATTCAGCAATTGGCGCTTATTTGGCGGGTTTGAATGACAGCAAGTTAGAAGTTTTGGTTATTCCGCCCGATTTGCTTGATCGCATGAAGAAAAAAGGCGATAAAATTAGGCAAGAAGAAGTGAAATTTTCGTCGCTGCAATATTTAACCCTAAAACCAGTAAAACGCCAAATTAACGAGCAAGATGAAACGCTGGAAGTTGAGCTTGAAAACTACATTTTGCTTTCGCCCGAAGCTTTAAATTTAGACAGCGCGGCGCGTGAAAAATTACAAAATTTTATCGAAAATGATCGCCTTGCTTTGATTGAATATTGGAGCGTTGATCCTGATTTTGACGGCGAGGTTTTTCACTCAATTTGGCAAGATTATCGCGGCAACACCGAAAATGACGATGACCCGTTTCGTGTGGTGAAAAAAGCAGTTTTGGCAAATTTACCAAAAAAAGATGGGGCGAGAAAAATTTGCGTGCGCGTGGTTGATATTTTTGGCTTTGAAGCCGAAAGCATTGTTGAGGTTTAAATTTTATGAAACTAATCAACCAACTAAGTTTAAGCAAAAATTTAAGTGCCAAAACCGCCGAATTTTGCTTTGGAATTGAAAATGTCAGCGCGCAAATTTTGCAGCAAGTTAGTCAAACAACCGCAGATTTGTTGCAACATTGGTTTGGCGCAGATTCTTGCTTGAGTCGCAATTTTAATTTTCACCAAGGGCAAAAACAGGCAATTTTGAATGTGATTTTTGCTCACGAGGTTTTGAAAATTAAATCGCTTAAAGATCTTTATTTACAAATTGCGCCCGAAGCTTTGCTTGAAAGCGAGCAAAGCATTAAATTGATTGGCGGCGAAAAAAATAATTATCCAAAATATTGCCTAAAAATGGCAACCGGAACGGGCAAAACTTGGGTTTTGCAAAGCTTGATGATTTGGCAATTGCTCAACGCTAATCGCGACAAAGAAAATCAGCTTTTCACCAAAAACTTTTTGGTGGTGGCTCCGGGTTTGATTGTCTACGAACGCTTGCTTGACGCTTTTGCGGGCAAAGAAAAAGACGGCAAAAGAGATTTTTCGCAGTCGGATATTAAAAAATTTTGCGACCTTTTTATTCCGCCAAAATATCGCGAAGAAGTTTTTGCTTTTTTTGCATCTTCGGTTTGTGAAAAAAACGAAATTGGCAAAAAAATAACTGGCGGCGGAATTGTGGCGGTTGCCAATTGGCAAACTATTAAAGAGCAAGAAGAAGAAATTGAAGAGGATGAAGAAATTGTGGCAATTGGCGCGGATAAAAATTTTTCAAAAATAGCAAAAAGCTTTTTACCGCTTTCGCCCGGAATCTCGCAAGGCAACGACTTAAACCAGTTAAACCGTAATTTTGAACGCGGCAATATTTTGAATTTTTTGGCAAATTTAAAAAGCCTGATGGTTTTTAACGACGAAGCGCATCACATTCACGAATTTAAAAAAGACGGCGAAACTAGCGAAGTGGAATGGCAAAATAGCTTGAATTTTATTGCCAAAAGTAAAATTCAAAAAGACGCGCCAAGTTTTGCCCAAATTGACTTTTCGGCAACACCTTACAACCAAGTTGGCGCGGGCGAAAATCCAAAATTAAATTATTTTGCCCATATTGTTTGCGATTTTGATTTAAAAACTGCGATGAAATTAGGCTTGGTTAAAGCCTTAACTTTGATGAAGCGGCGCGAATTTGCAGCGCAGGCGAATGAAGATTTAGAATTTAGGGCGCTTCGGGATGAAAATGGTAAATTGTTGGGAATCTCGGAAGGGCAGCGAATTATGCTTAGAGCGGGTTTAGCGAAATTAGCAAAGCTAGAAAATGATTTTGCTAAAATTGATGAAACTAAACATCCAAAAATGTTGGTGATTTGCGAAGATACGGCGGTGAACGGCTTGGTAGAAAAGTTTTTTTTAGAAGAAGGAATTGCGGCTGATGAAATTTTGCGGGTCGATTCAAACAAAAAAGGTGAAATTAACCGCGAAGAATGGGCGGTTTTAAAAGAAAAATTATTCAATATTGACGCCCACCAAAAGCCGCGCGTGATTATTAGCGTTTTGATGTTGCGTGAAGGTTTTGATGTCAACAATGTTTGCGTAATTGTGCCGCTTCGATCTTCGGCTTCTAAAATTTTGCTCGAACAAACAATTGGTCGCGGACTTCGTTTGATGTGGCGCGGATCTGATTTTGAACAAAGTAAAAAAGAAAACCGCAAGCTGATTTCTGAAGGCAAAAACCCTGAAAATTTTTTAGATGTTTTGACAATTGTTGAACATCCGAAATTTGAAAAATTTTATGAAGATTTGATTAAAGAAGGTTTGGTTGGCGAAATTAGCGAAGAATCAGATAAATCAAACGCGGCGGGCGATTTAATTGCGGTTGAATTGTGTGAAGATTTTGAAAAATATGATTTTGCCATTCCGTTTGTTTTGAGTTCAAAAGAAGAAAATATTTTACCGCCCAAACTTGATTATAAAAACCTTGAAGTACTTGAAGGTTTTAGCCTTGAACAGTTGAAAAAACCAATTGGCAAAGGTGAAAAATTTGTTTTGCAAGACGTGCAAACCGGCGTGCGTTTTGGCGATTATCGCATTGATGGCGGCGTGATGACTGCCAAAAACTACAATGATTTTATTGCGCGCATGACCGACAGAATTATTAAGGCTTTTGGCGCGCCGCTGATTGAAAGCTCAAAAATTTTTAAAGAAAAAACCAAATATCCAAACAACCAAATCAACCAAGTTGAAATTGCCAGCTTGGTTGATTTATTCATTCGTCATCAACTTTTTGCTCAAAATTTTGATCCGTTTTTTGATGAAAATTGGCGGGTTTTGTTAATTGACATTGTGGCAAATCACATAATCAAAGTGGTGGCAAAAGAGCTTTTTGCAAAGCAACAAACTCAAACTATTGGCGAGGCGCAAGCTAATTATCGCAGGCTTTCGGAAGTTGAAAAAATTCTAGTGCGGCAAAAATATTCGCTTGAAACTTTTAAGTGTATTTATGGGCGTTTAGGATTTTCGAGTAATTCTGGCGGTTTAGAAAAAGCTTTTATTGAGGCTTTAAATTTAGATTCGCAGGTTTTGGCTTTTTGCAAAATTCACGAACAAAAGCATGATTTTTTAAGGCTCGCTTATATTAAAGAAGAAGGTTTTCGTGGCTTTTATTGCCCTGATTTTTTGGTTAAAATTAACGATGAAATTTTTTTAGTTGAAACCAAAGCTGACGCGCAAATTTCTCATCCAAATGTTCAAAGAAAGAGGTTGGCGGCTTTTAATTGGTGCGAAAATAATAATAAATTTGAGCAAGATTTAAACTCAAAACAAAGGTGGAAATATTGCTTGCTTGGCGAAAGTTATTTTTACGAAAACCACAAAAAATCGGCTTCGATTTTTGAAATTTTAAATTCATCGGCGGTTGCTAAAAACGATCACTTAAAACAAAGGCAGTTACAATTTTAAGACAGTTATTTTATTTAATTTAATTTAATTTAATTACCTAAGGAAAATTTTAAAAAAAATGCAAAATCTACAAAAAATAAAACGTTGTCTAATTTCGGTTTCGGATAAATCGGGAATCATTGAACTCTCTAAATATCTAGTTTCAAAAGGTGTTGAAATAATTTCTACTGGCGGCACTTCTAAACTTCTCACACAAAATAATATCGCAAATAAAGACATTTCTGACTTCACAGGATTTCCTGAAATGATGGATGGGCGGGTGAAAACTTTGCATCCGAAAGTTCACGGCGCCTTGCTTGCAGTGCTTGATAATCCTGAACATGTAAAAGCTGCGAAAGATCATGGCATCGATTCAATCGATTTGTTAATCATCAATCTTTATCCATTTGTTGAAACTTTAGCCAAAACTTCTGATGAAGAAGAAATCATCGAAAACATTGATATTGGCGGCCCTGCGATGGTTCGTTCGGCTTCAAAAAACTTCGCTTATAAAACTGTAATTACTGATGCTTCAGATTATTCAGGATTGATTGAAGAAATGGAAAAAAATTCTGCTGCCACTTCTTTTGAATTTAGAAAAAATGCGGCTGCCTTGGCATTCAAAAGAATTGCGCAGTATGATGTAGCAATTTCTGATTATTTCATGACTCACCAAGCAACTAATTCAGAGGCTTCACAAGATTTTGCCTTGAAAGGTCAATTAAAACAATCTCTGCGTTATGGCGAAAACTCTCATCAAAAAGCTGCTGTTTATTCAAATTCAAATTCAGGAATCGTAAACGCCAAACAGCTTCAAGGCAAAGAACTCAGCTATAATAATTTAAATGATTCTGACGCGGCTTATAATTTAGCTATGGAATTTTCAGTGCCAGCTTGCGTGATTGTAAAACATGCAAATCCTTGCGGCGTGGCTTCTGATTCTAATTTAGTGAATGCTTACAAAAAAGCTTTAGCCGCAGATTCTAAAAGTGCATTTGGTGGAATTGTGGCGCTTAACGGCTTGATTGATGAAGATTTAGCCACTGAACTTTCTAAAATGTTTTATGAAGTAATTATTGCTAAAGCCATTGATGAAAAAGCAGCGGCAATTTTGGCGAGCAAAAAAAATCTGCGAGTTCTAATTGCTGATTTCAAAAAATCTGTCGAAACACAAGTAAAATCAATATCTGGTGGATTTTTAGTTCAAGATTTAGATCAAAAAATTATCACCAAAAATGACTTGGTTCAAGCCACCAAAGCCAGCGCTTCAGAAGTAGAAATTGAACAATTAATTTTCGCTATGTCGATTTGCAAACATGTAAAATCAAACGCCATTGTGGTGGTAAAAGATTTTCAAACCGTGGGGCTTGGGGCTGGCCAAACTAGCCGAGTTGACGCTTGCGAAATTGCCTGCAAAAAAGCTTCAGAATTTTTAGATGGCGAAACACCAGTTAATAAAGCACAAGGCGGCTTTTTAGCTTCTGACGCTTTCTTCCCTTTTGCCGATAATATTGAAATTGCTGCTTCTTACGGAATCAAAGCTATCATTGCTCCAAAAGGTTCAATTCGCGATGAAGAAGTGATTGCTAAAGCTAATGAAAAAAATATTGCAGTTTACTTTATCGAAACTAGACATTTTAAACATTAAATTCCCTGAGGCCCTTATTTTAAAAGGCCAAAAAAATAATTAATGAAACTATTTTTATGAAAAAAAGTCTCATAATTTTTTTAACCTTCCTACTTTCCACAGGCAATCTTTACGCCAAATATAATGGCGCAAATGGCGGATTTTATTCTGGCGTGGATGCGGCAAAAAATGATGAGAAGATTGGACAAATTGATAATTCGGTAGTTGCAAAAACTGAAGACGATCATTATTACGGCTATAAATTTAGCGGTGCGGGCTTCTTTTTATCACCAGAAGTTTTTTCAGAGAAAGCAAATCAAACACTTGCAACACAAAGCACTTCATCAAGTTCTAATATTGCCTCAAATAGTAAAAAAACAACCGACACAACAGCCGCAACCAACACTAATTACGGTTTAAAAGCCAATATCGGTTATGATTTTAATCGTCATTTTTCAGGATTTGTCACTTATGATGTGGCTAAATTTTCTTACAATGCTAGACAAAGTGCGGTTGTGACAGGAGCAAATAGCAACTTGAATAACTCAACCATCGGTATTGGTTCGCAGATAAATTTTTCTGATAGCTTTGGTGTGAAAATTTTATATAATCAGCAACAGTTCGGCAGCAGATCAGTTTCTGGCGGCAAAGTCACTTCAGATGTGATTAAATTTGGGACGGTTTATAGTTTTTGAGCTAAGAATTTTAAGAACTTGCTCATGCAATTCTTTGTTAGCACAAGCCACCAAATGCACATCAGATTGTAAATTCAAATCATTTCCCCACCAGTCAGTTACAACTCCACCAGCCATTTCAATAATTGGAATTAAAGCCGCATAATCATAAACTTTCAAACCTGGATCAATTACTATATCGACAAAACCCGAAGCTAGGGTTGCATAAGAATAGCAATCTCCACCATAAATTACGCCGCCAATTTTTTGATATTTGGTTAGAGCCGTAATTTTCTTAAATACTTCTTCATCTTCACCTTTAAAATAATGTGAAGAGCTAGAACACATCACGGCCTGCGAAAGATCTTTACAATTTCGTGTCTGAATTTTTTGACCATTAAAATAAGCAGCTTCCCCCGCAATTCCAATCCAGCGCTCATTGCTGATGCCTTGATTCATAATTCCTAAAACTGATTTTCCTTGATAAGTTAAAGAAATTAAAGTGCCAAAAATTGGCCGACCCACAATGAAAGACGAAGTGCCGTCAATTGGATCTAAGATCCAAACAAAGTCGGCTGTTTCATTATGATTACCAAATTCTTCACCAATTATTCCATGGCTTGGAAATTTTTTCATAATTTCTTCACGCAAAATTTTCTCAATTTCGCGATCGGCAATTGTTACCGGGCTTTCGTCTTCTTTAGTGATTTCGCCATTTGGCAAACGAAAATATTTTTTGGTAATTTGCGCAGAAATATCCGCCAAATAATTAGCGAAATTTTTTATTTCTTTTGTGATCATTTTTGAAAAAAACTATGGATGAAAAAGAATTGGAATATATGGTGGACTCACCTGTTCAATATATCCCAACCTAATCTCAAAAAAAAATTATGAAAGAAAGAATAGCTATAATTAGTGGCTTTAGATCTCCAATGGGAAAAGCTGGTGGAGTTTTGAAAAATCTAACTGCGCATGATCTTGGTGCAAAAATTGCCAAAGAAGTTGTGCTTCGTTCAAAAGTTGACCCGCAAAAAATTGACGAAGTGATTATTGGAAATGTGGCTCAACCTGGTGATGCGGCAAATATTGCTCGCGTGATTGCTCTTAAAGCAGGACTTCCAGAAAAAATCCCAGCTTTCACAGTTCACAGAAACTGCGCTTCAGGAATGGAAGCAATTACAACCGCCACTTCAAAAATTTTAAATGGTGAGGCTGAAATTATTTTGGCTGGCGGCGTTGAATCGATGAGCAACATTCCACTTATGTTTAATAAAAAAATGACCAATTTTTTTGCTAATCTTTTTAAAGCAAGAACTGCGGGCCAAAAATTTTCCACATTCTTAACTTTCAGACCAAGCTTTTTACAGCCAATTATCGGTCTAACTCAAGGTCTTACCGATCCAATTTCTGGTTTAATCATGGGCTGCACTGCAGAAAATGTTGCTAAGGATTTTGGCATTACCAGATTGCAGCAAGATGAATTTTCGACCAGAAGTCACAATCGCGCTGAATCTGCAACTGCTAGCGGAATTTTTAAAGAAGAGATTGTTCCTGTCTTTAATAATGACGAAAGAAATCCAATGATGATTGAAGAAGATGAAGGCATTAGAAAAGGCCAAGCCGTAGAAGCTTTAGCAAAATTAAAACCATATTTCGAAAAAATTACTGGCACGGTTACAGTTGGAAATTCTTCACAAATTACTGATGGTGCGGCTTTTGTAATTTTGATGAAAGAATCTAAAGCAAAAGAATTAGGCCTTGAGCCAATCGGCTATTTACGCGATTTTGCTTATGCTGGTTTAGATCCTTCTCGCATGGGATTGGGCCCAGTTTTTGCTTCAGCAAAAGTTTTCGACAAAACTGGTTTATCTTTGAAAGATATGGATTTAATTGAATTAAATGAAGCCTTCGCAGCACAAGTAATTGGATGCAAAAGAGCTTTTGCTTCAGAAGAATTTTGTCAAAAACATTTTGCTAAAAGTGAATCTTTCGGCGAAATTAATGACGACATTCTTAATGTTAATGGCGGCGGCGTTGCTCTTGGACACCCAGTTGGCATGAGCGGAACCAGAATTATTATTCACCTACTTCGCGAATTAAAAAGACGCGGCAAAAATCGTGGTCTTGCATCTTTATGTATTGGCGGCGGTCAAGGTGGTGCAGTAATTTTAGAAGTAAATTAATCCTTTTTTTAGCCTCCTTTGAAAAAGCAGGTGGCGCGCCGATAGGCGTGACGGAGGATTTCTCTAACAAATCTGGGTGAGTTAAATCACTCGTCTAGAATGCTAAAGCATTCGATCCACCCTCTTTTTCAAAGAGGGTTTTAACCCTTAAAAATTTTCAAAATTATGAACATCGATAAAATCTCAATTGGTAAAGACGCTCCAAGACAAGTTAATGTAATCATCGAAGTTCCGATGAATGCATCGGATCCTGTAAAATATGAAATGGATAAAGATTCAGGAGCAATTTTTGTTGATCGCTTCATCGCTACTCCAATGTATTATCCATGCAATTATGGCTTCGTTCCTCACACTCTTTCAGAAGATGGCGACCCGATTGATGTTTTGGTTGTATCAGATTTTCCAGTTGTTCCAGGTGCTGTAATTGCCGTGAAACCAGTTGGCGTTTTGATTATGGAAGATGAAAAAGGAATGGATGAAAAATTAATCGCCGTGCCTGCGAAAAAATTAAATTCACAATTTGAAAATGTAGAATCTTACAAAGAACTTCCAGAAAGCCTGATCAATAAAATCAAACATTTCTTCGAACATTATAAAGATTTGGAAAAAGGTAAATGGGTGAAAGTTACTGGTTTTGAAGATGCTGCTAAAGCGAGACAATTAATTGAAGAAGCGATTGTTAGAGCTAAAAAATAGTTTTCTTTAATACTCCATAACCGCTGGTTTCGACTCTGCGTTGGCCAGCGGTATTTTTTTTAATTTACCTAACAGTTTGACATTTAAGAGTGGCTTTTTATATTGCCCCGCTCCCTCATAAAAGTTTCAAGTTTAATGGGTCTGTAGCTCAGTTGGTTAGAGTGCGCGCCTGATAAGTGCGAGGTCGGTGGTTCAAGTCCACCCAGACCCACCATTAAACTAAAAAATCTTCTCCAGCCTTTTTTGGCTCTATTAAATACTCTCAAGAATCTCAGCAAATAAAATAGCCGGCAAAGAACCTCCAGTAATTTTATTGGTTGGTGTATTATCATCATTACCAATCCACACTCCCACCACATAAGCATCGTTAAAACCAATAAACCAAGCATCGCGGAAGTTTTGACTAGTTCCCGTTTTGCCATAAACATCTTGGGCAATATTGGCCGCTTTGCCAGTTCCGCTCACCACCACTTCGCGCAAAACTTCTTTAATATAGCCTTCAGCATCTTCAGAAATAACCTTGCCTAAACCTGAGGATTCTCGCTTATAAAGCGTTGCACCACCTTCACCCTTTATTTCTGAAATCGAATAAGGAATTACACCCTCACCATTATTGGCAATAGTTGCGTAGGCTGCGACCATCTCAAATAAACTCACTTCAGTTGTGCCCAGTGCAATTGTCGGATCATTTTTATCAATCTTAGACATAATGCCAAGCTTGTAAGCAGTGCTTACAATATCTTCTCTCTTCAGCTTTTGCGCCAATTGCACTGCAACTGAATTTAGAGAATTTGCGAAAGCTTTTTTCAAATCAACTTCGCCTAAATAATGATTTTCGTAATTTTCTGGCAACCAAGTTCCGATATTAATTTTTTTGTCTTCAAACTCATCCTCAGGGTCAAAACCATTTTCAAAAGCAGTTAAATAAACTATAGTTTTAAAAGCCGAACCAGGTTGTCTTTTTGCATAAGTTGCGCGATTATATTGGCTTTTTTGGTAATCTTTCCCACCAGACATACCAAGCACTGCGCCATCTTTATCCATAATCACCACAGCAATTTCTGACTTGCCTAATTTCTTGGCTTTTTTCTCAGCAAAATCATTCAAAATTGTTTCTAATTTTTCCTGAATTTTTTCATCCAGCGTAGTGGTGATAGAAATATTTTTGTCTTCTAAAGCTTTTTTAGAAATAAATTCTGCGAATTGATCATGAACAAAATCTGCAAAATAAAGATGCTGCGAACCGCTCTGTTTGTAGTTCACATCTTGCAAAATTTCCGACAAATTTTTCTCATCTAAAAATCCTGCTTCCACCATATTATTCAAAACAACATCAGTTCTGCTTTCTGCTAATTCTTGATTATTTTTTGGTGAAAATTTGGACGGAGCTTTAAGCAAACCCGCCAACATCGCGGCTTCGTTCAAATTAATTTTGGAAATATTTTTGCCAAAATAAAATTTTGCAGCATTGCCCACGCCATAATTTCCCGATCCAAAATAAGCGCGATTTAAGTAAAAAGTTAGAATTTGTTCTTTAGTAAAATTGCGTTCTAACTGAATCGCCAGAAGCACTTCCTGAATTTTTCTTTTGAAGTTTCTGTCTGCGTTCAAAAAAATTAATTTTGCTAATTGTTGTGTAATTGTACTTCCCCCTTGCAACACTCTACCCGCTTTTTGATTAACATAAAAAGCGCGCGCAATGCCAAAAATATCCACACCATGATGGTTAAAAAAACGGCGATCTTCCGTTGCCACAACAGCATTTACAAGGTTTTGTGGTATCTCATAAAAATATACTTCACTGCTATAAATTTCGCCAAAATTAGTAATTCTCTGATCATCAGAATAATTAACCTTAATAATTTGTTTGCCTTTTTTAGATTCTAAATCACTTAAATTTGGCAGGTCGTGTAAGTAGTAGAATAAAGCAATCGCAACGAAAACCATCAGCCAAATAGCAAGAAAGAAACTCCATTTGAAAATGAATTTAAAAAATTTCATAAATTATATTTGATGTTCTAAAAATGTGGCCAAGGATCCTACAAAAAAACTACTTAAAGTCATGCAGAAATTTGTTTTAATAAATCGCAAACTGGTTGCGCAAGCTGAAGGAAAAATTTCTATCGATCAAAGAGCTTGTCTTTTTGGTGATGGAATTTTTGAAACTTGTCGAATTTCAAATGGCGTAATTTATAATTTCACAGCTCACAGGTCTAGAATTAATGCGGGTTTGCAAGCTTTAAAATTTTCAGCAGCAATTGAAAATTTAGAAAAAGATGCTTATAAATTGATCAAAAAAAATCAGATTAAAAATGGAATTTTAAGAATTTCAATCAGCCGCGGAACTGGCAGTTTAGGCTATTTGCCAACTTACAAAACTTCGGCTTTAGTAATAATTCAAACTTCTTTGCGAAGAAAAATATCAGCAAAAAAAATTACTTTGGCTGTAAGTTCAATTAAAAAACCTCCACAAAATTCTTTACCAGTTTCTTGCAAAACCATGCAGGCCTTGCCTTACACGCTGAATAAAATTGAGTCGCAAGAGAAAAAGGTTTTTGATTGCGTGATGCTGTCGCAAAGAGATTTTGTGTCAGAAACTTCTTCAGCAAATATTTTTTGGGTGAAGGATGGCGAGATTTTTACAGCTTCTGAAACCTGTGATGTGCTGCTTGGAACTATTAGGCAGAAGTTACTTTTGAGCAAAAAATTTAAAGTAAAAAAAGTGGAAGCAAAAATTTCTGAACTTGAAAAAGCTGACGAAATATTTTTAACCAATGTTTCTTTTTTGGCTCTTGCGGTTGATGAATTGTGGATTGGGAAGAAGGTTGTGAAATTTAAAAAGGAAGTTTCTTTGGAAGTTTTGAAGTGGTTGACAAGCACACTGCCTTCTTGAAACGCGTTGTCATCCCGAACGAAGTGAGAGATTTCTTGAGGATCCTGCCTCTAATCTAATGAGATCCCTCACTTCGTTCGGGATGACAGATTATGTTTAGAAATGACAAGACACCTATGTCGCTAAATCAACCCACTTTCCTTAAAACTAAAATATCCCGAACCACCAATAATCAAATGATCTAGAATTTTTATCTCCAAATTCTTCAATGCCAAAATAATTTCATTAGTAGTTTTAATATCAGCGTTTGATGGCCTCAAATCACCAGTTGGGTGATTGTGCATTAGAATTATCGACGAGGCATTTAACAAAAGAGCCTTTTTAGCAATCGCTTTAGAACTTACTGCCACATAGTCATTTTCACCAATCCCCAAAAGTTCATCTTCAATCAATTGATGTTTTTTATCTAAAAACAAAACTCTAAAAACTTCGTAATTTAAATTTTTTAAGCTGGCGTAAGAATAGTCCAAAACCGCTTGCCAATTGTTTAGAACTGCTTTGGTTTTGGCAGAGTTTTTTAAAACGCGATTAATAATTTCTGCAATAATTTTAATTGAAGTTATCGCGCCTTCTCCCACATCTTCTACTTCCTTCAACAAATTCACATCGGCATTTACCACGCCCGAAATATCGCCAAATTTCGCAATTAATTTTTTGGCCAATGGTTTGGTATCTTGTCTGGCATTGGCAGCAAAAAGCAGAATTTCTAATAATTCATAGTCTTGTAATTCTTTGCCCAAAGATGAGAGGAATTTTTTTCTTACTCGCTGTCTGTGTCCTAAATGATCTGGTTTTTCTAGGGGTTTTTCCGGGGGTTTTTCCGGGGGTTTTTCTATTGGGATTTTTTGTGTGGTGATTTCTGTCATAATTTTTCAGGTGTAATTTTATCTGTAGCAAAATTTATAACGCCAATTCTCGCCAAATCATAAAGCCTTGGCAATTCATTCACGGTCCATGCAAAAAGCTTAACGCCTTTTAAAATTTTGATCAAATTTTCATCAATTAATTCATGAAAAATTGACAAAGATTTTACTTCATTTTCTGCCAAAAATTTGCGTAAATTTTCTGCTTCTTGTACATTTTCCAGCTTATCGCAAACCGCAACTATCTGAACTTTATCACCAAAAACTTTTCTAATTTCAGCGAAAACTTTTGCCGCTTTTTTATAATCAGTGATAAATGGTGCAAAATAAATTTTGCTTAATTTAATTTTCGCCATCTCAATTTCAATTTTCACCAATTCCAAAGCTTTAGCCGAATTTTTTTCATCTAAGTTTTTAAAATCCATCCAATATTCCAAAGAATTCTTGAAGCAAAAATAATCCTGCAAAATCGGCAAATTATTTATTTCTCGAAATTCTGGCTCGTCATGTTTCAAAAATAATCCGCCATTTAAAAGCCAAATATCAAATTCAATTCCCAAAAAATTTTGGGCAACTGCCTCTTTTAAACTTGCAATTGTGTTTTGTGCGGCATTTTTTGTAACAAAGCCGCGATGAGCGAAAAGTTTAATCATTTTGCTTTAATTATTTTTGAAAATTTATGAAAAGTATGAAAAAAAATTTTATGATTATCAAAACCACTTATCCAAATTTGCGTGAGAGCAAAAAGCTAGCAAAAATTCTTTTGGAGAAAAAATTGGCCGCTTGCGTACAATTTTCAAAAATTGAATCGAGCTATTTTTGGGAAGGAAAAATTGTAGCTGACAAAGAAATTTTGGTAAGCATAAAAACCAAAGCTGATCTTTATTTAAAAATTGAAGAAATAATTCAAAAAAACCACAGCTATAAAATTCCACAAATCCTTGGAATCACTATTGATAAGGCTTCTCCTTTTTATTTAAATTGGATTGAATCAAATCTAGAATAAATCTAGGAATAAATCTAATCTGGGGGAAATAAAAACTGGCTTAATAAGTTGCCAATTTATAAAGTCGCCGCCGTCTTTAGATGGGTTTATTTAGACAGATTTCAAAGATATTTTTATCAAAAAAACTTAAATAATTTTTAAATTTTCAAGTTTTACAGCGTCTCATAAGCTCTTAAATAGCAATGATCACGCGAAGATTCGATAGGTCAAAAACCTATGTTGCGATAGCAACAACAAAGATATTAATACCCAATTCAAACGCGCTCAGCTTGGTCGAAGACCTTGAGGGCTCAAGCAAATAATTATTAGGAATTTTACAAAAATGACAAACAAAACAATTTTAATCGACTCAGCTCACCGCGAAGAAACGCGCATTGCAGTGTTGAATGACGGCATCTTGCAAGATTTTGACCGCGAAGCAATTGCCATCAAACAAATCAAAGGAAATATTTATTTAGCAAAAGTAACCAGAGTTGAACCTTCTCTTCAAGCGGCCTTCGTAGATTATGACGGTAATCGCCATGGCTTCTTACCTTTTGCTGATATTCACCCAGATTTTTACACTCTTTCTGAACAAGAAAAACAAAAATTGCGCGACCTAAACCGCGAAACTCAACAGCCAAAACATGATGATGATGATCATCACGCTGTAAGCGATTCTCGCCAAGGAAATCGTCCAGCTCGCATGGTATCAGAAGATGGAGATGATTCTTCTGAATCATTCGTTACAGGTTCTTATTCAGTAGAAGATGAAACTGAAAATTACTCAGGAAATATCCACAACATTTACAGAAAATATAATATCCAAGATGTGATCAAACCTGGTCAATTGGTTTTGGTGCAAGCTACAAAAGAAGAAAGAGGCAATAAAGGCGCATCAATGACCACCTATATTTCTTTGGCTGGCAAATATTGCGTTTTGATGTCGAACACTCCGAACAAAGGCGGAGTTTCTAAAAAAGTTGATAATTTCCGTGATCGCAAAATTTTAAAATCAATTTTGAATGAACTTGGAGTTCCTGACGACAGATCTGTGATCATTAGAACTGCGGGTGTGGGCAAAAAACCAGAAGAAATCAAAAGAGATTACGAATATCTTTCAAGATTGTGGGACAGCATTAAAGAAGCTTCTAAAACTTCTAAAGCTCCGTCTTTCATTCATGCTGAAGATGATGTGATAAAAAGATGTATTCGCGATGTTTATAATGAACAAGTTAGCGAAGTTGTAGTTGAAGGCGCGGACGCTTTTGACACTGTGATGAATTTTGTGAAATTGACCATGCCTCACGGCACTCACAATATCAAACTTCACGAAGAAAGAGTTCCAATTTTCAATAAATATCGCGTTGAACAACAAATTTCCTCACTTTACGAAAAACAAATTTCTTTGCCTTCTGGTGGCTCAATTGTGATTGATCACACTGAAGCTCTTGTTGCAATTGATGTGAACTCAGGACGGGCCACTAAAGAAAGCGGCGTTGAAGAAACGGCTTTCACTACTAACTTTGAAGCAGTTAAAGAAATTGCTAGACAACTTCGCCTACGCGATTTGGCTGGTTTGGTAGTTATCGACTTCATCGATATGTATGATCAAAAACATCGTCGTAATGTTGAAAGAGCTTTGCGCGATGAATTGCAAAATGACCGCGCGCGCATTCAACTTGGCCGTATCAGCGTTTTCGGATTGATGGAAATGTCTCGCCAAAGACTTGGCGCTAGTTTCTTTGAAACCATCACCGAGCCTTGCAAACATTGCAATGGAACTGGCTATGTAAGATCAGTTGAAATTTTAGCTGTGAGCATTTTGCGCGCTATTCGTCATGCTTGTTCAGATAATCAAGTTGGGGTTATTTACATTTACACCACCAATGAAGTTATCGCTTATTTGATGAATTACAAAAAGAATGACATCATCTCAACCGAGAAGAATTACAATATTCACATCTTCATGCATCCAAGCGATGATGTTGGTAGCCATGGCTTTACCATCAAAAAAAGAAAAAGTCTTTCTGATGAAGAAAGAAGAGAAATTGAGATGGAAGTTGTAACAGGAAAAGTTAATCAACTTGGTCTAGAAAAAAGCTATTTTGATAATTACGCTGGCGACAATAAAGGCGAACATGAAGCTCACAGTGATGAGAATTTCAGCAGAAACCGCAATAAAAAATTCGACAATAAATTTAAGAAAAATAACCGCGATAGAAGAAGACCAAATAATAAAAACTATGATAAAAAACAGTCTTTTGTTGGTTCAATTCTTTCGATCTTTTCTGGCAAAAGATAGTTCTAATCACATAACCGCGTGGCATGACATCAATACATAAGCAACTCACAGAATAGATCTGGTTCAATAAATTGACAAAAATCAACCAACTTACAATGAGAATTCTTTAAACGGACTTCCCTCAATTGCCTTTGATGGTAATGATTTTTTAGCATCAAAAATTGATCCAAGTGCTATCTTCACTAACGGCTCAGATTCTATATTCATCGTGTATACTCCGCTTAACACTCTTACCAAAAACTTCGTCATAAGTCAGCCCGCGGGCAATTGTACCAAGAATATTGAGATTGAAAATGCAGTAAATTTTCTTGCGGGATCTTTCGGAATTAATGCGGGCTGCGGCTTTGCCACGAGTAGTCGCGTTGGCACTCTATCTGGTGGTTTTACATCTCTAATCAGTTTCAACGCCCTTCCTGCACCGCTTGATTCTGGAATTAACGATAATATTGAAATCTTTAAAAACGACCATCCTTTATCTTTAGTTACAGAAGGAGCTGCTGGGTATAATGGTGCAATTGCCAGAGCTTATGGGTGCCAACTTTACAAATTATCTTGGGTGCTCTAGATCCACAAAATATTGGAAAATTCGATTCTTATTTTTCTGGAAAAATTGGCGAAATACTCATCTTTAATCGCGCTGTGAGAAATGATGAGAGAAAGTTAATCGAGAAATATTTAGCTAAGAAATGGAGCTTAGATATTAACTCAGCTTCTTGCTATTAGAGTTAATCAAAGCAAGATTTCTCGCCACATCGTGAATTCTAATGAAATCCACATTCTTCTTGGCCAGATATTTTGAAATTACTAAAGTTTTTTCTGCGCGATCAAATTCCTCACCTGCTTCATAAAAATCAGAAAAATCAATAATATCTAAAAAGCTTTTTTTGGAATGCCCAACATAAAGCGGCAAATCTAGCCTTCTGTAAGCGTCGATATTTTTTAAAATTCCCACAGCCTGCAAAGAATCTTTGCCAAAACCAATTCCAACATCAAAAATTAGCTGAGATTTTTTAACGCCTCTTTTTTCTAAATAAGAAATTTTATCTTCAGCCCATTTCAAAATTTCGGCAGTTAAATTTAAATTCCGATTGATCACCGCACCAGCAATTGATTGTATCGCTGAGTTATGCATTAAAATTGTCGTGATGTTATTTTTAGCAATCAGATCAATTATTTTTTCATCCACCAAACCACTCACATCATTAATAATATCGATACCAGCTTCGTAAGATTTTTTGGCCGTAAAGAAATGACGAGTGTCGATACTTGTGGTAACTTTTTTAGCAGATTTTTGATTAAATATTTTTACTTCAAAAATGATTGCGGGGAGAATTTTTTCAAGGCGCTTCCACTCTTCTTCTGGCGAAACGGGAATGTGATTAGGACGCGTAGATTCGGCACCGATATCAATCATATCAGCACCTTCTTCTAGCATTTGTTTTAAGTGAGTTAATGCGCCTTCAAAAGAATTAAATTTGCCACCATCAGAAAATGAGTCAGGCGTAATATTTAGAATTCCGACAAGTTTTGTGGACATAATCTTATAGTGTCCTCTACCACTTTTTTTCGAACTTTTTACGAAGAATTACAGCAACAAGATTGAATAAAATTAACACGGCCAAAAGCACTAAAATTGCTGCAGCGGTTTTTTCAGCAAAACCAACTTCTGGGCTGTCTGACCATAAATAAATTTGCACCGGCAAAACAGTTGTAGAATCGGTGAATTTTTGTGGAATATCGGCAATAAAAGCCACCATGCCAATCATCAATAATGGCGCGGTTTCGCCTAAGGCGCGTGAAACTGCAAGAATTGTTCCTGTCATAATTCCTGGAACTGAAAGAGGTAACAAATGATGCAAAACCACCTGCATTTTTGAAGCCCCCAGCGCCATCGCCGCATCACGAATTGAACTTGGAATAGCGCGAATTGTGTTGCGAGTTGCAATAATGATTACAGGCAAAACTAACATGAATAAAGTCATACCGCCAACTAAAGCTGATGAGCGCGGCATGCAGAAAAATTGTAGGTAAACTGTTAATCCCAAAAGACCATAAATGATGGATGGAATTGCCGCCAAGTTATTGATACTGATTTCGATAATGTCAGTAAGGCGATTTTTTGGCGCGAATTCCTCCAAATAAAAAGCACACATCACGCCCACTGGAAAAGCGCAGCTTAAGAAAATAAACATCACTAAAAATGAACCAACAAAACCAGCACCAATCCCAGCAATTTCTGGCTCGCGAGAATCGGCAAATTCAAAGAATTTCCAATTAGCCACTGTGCGCAATTCTTTATTTTCAATTAATTGATTAGCCCAATTTAATTGTTTTTCGTTAAGCGAAGTAACTTGGTTATGTTTAAAATAAATATCGAATCTTGAAGAAGCGCTGAGCCAGAAAATATTTTTTGTGCCGATTAATTCTGGATGCTTAGCGATTGAATTTTTTAGCTCTAAAGCCGCAATTTTGCTGGTTGTTTGATATAGGCTGTTAATTTCTGCTAGAGTTTTAGCATCAGAAAATTTTTCACGCAGAGCTTGTTTGATCAAACCGCGATAACTTATTTGATCGAGCAATTCTGGCAAATTATTTTTATCAATTTTCTTAAATGAAATTTCAGAATTTTCTAGAAGTGAGGCTTCAGACAAATCAATTTCCAAAGCAATTTCTGTGCGCAAAAATGCACCATGACCTTTGGAAATAATCATGCCAAAAAGCAAGATCAAGAAGGTTAGAGCCAAGCCAACCGAAAGTACGCCAAAGATTCTAAATCTAGCCTCTTTGCGATGTCTTTTTTTAAGACTTTTTTCTACCAAATTTATGATATTTTTTGCCATAGGATTAGATTTTTCTAGCCGTATTTCTGTTTATATTTTTTAATCACGACAAGCGCCACAATATTAAAAATGAAAGTGAAAATGAATAAAGTTAAAGCCAAAGCAAAAGCGGCTAAAGTTTTTGGACTATTAAATTCTTGATCTCCAACTAAAAGCGTAACAATTTGCGCCGTGGCTGTGGTTACTGATTCGAGAGGATTGAAGCTGAGTTTTGCAACCAAACCCGCCGCCATCACAACAATCATAGTTTCACCAATGGCGCGCGAAACTGCTAAAATTACCGCACCAACTACACTTGGCATTGCCGCTGGTAAAACCACTTTTTTAATCATTTCAGATTTGGTGCTGCCTAAAGCCAAAGCGCCGTCTTTCAAAGCTTGCGGCACTGAATTTAGCGCGTCATCAGTTAAAGAAAGTACAAAAGGAATGATCATAATTCCCATCACAAAACCTGCAGCCAAAGCGCTTTCAGAAGCAACATCAATATTAATTAAAGCGAAGATATTTTTGAATAATGGCGCAACGGTAATTACCGCGAAATAGCCATAAACAACGGTTGGAACGCCAGCAAGAATTTCTAAAATTGGTTTAATGTAATCGCGAACTTTTGGTTTAGCATAAAGACAAAGATGAATCGCACCCATAATTCCAAGCGGCACCGCAATTAACATCGCAATTAAAGTGATTAAAATTGTGCCAAGAAAAACTGGCACCACACCGAAAGCGCTGCCGCCCACAGATTGTTCTTCCGTGATTGCCATTTGCGGATTCCAAGTGGTTCCGAATAAAAAATCTGACAGTTTTACAAATTCAAAAAACTTCAAAGCTTCAAATAAAATTGAAGCAGTGATGATGATTGTAATTAAAATTCCAATGCCCGCAGTAATAGACAATATTAGCTTTAGAGATCCCTCAATGTGATTCTTGGCGCTGAATTTCTTCTTATAAAAAAGACGAATTAAGAAAAAATTACTGATTAGAAAAGTTGTAGATAAGAGATATTTGATTGGAGCTTCGAAGGAAGAGCAGAGAATTGTAGCAGAAAAAATTACCGACCATAGAATGAAACAGTAAATATAATGAATTGGCAAAGAGCTGAAGCGAAGTCTTTTGCCGCCTTGTTCTTGCTTCTGAGATTCAAGTCGCAAATTCTTAATATTGCGATTTAAAGCGAAAGCCAAAAGCAAAACCAGAATTACTGAAAATAATAAAAGATACACGCGGCTTGAAGATTAGTTGATAGTTTTTGACTGACTAAATTTACGCTGAAAAATAGCGCTTTAAACATTTATACATTAGTGAAGCCACTTTACCGATTACGATTTTGAAATCAATAAGCTTATGAGAAAAACCAGATTATTTATAGATCAGAAATCTATTGCTTTAGATCAAGAAATTGCCATTCGTGATGGTGATTTTGAATATCTCACAAAAGTTTTGCGCAAAAAAATTGCTGATGAAATTTGCGTGTTTAATGGCTTTGATGGCGACTTCACAACTTCGATCACAGTAATTGAAAAGAAATTTATCACCTTAAAAGTTACTGCAAAAATTGCAGAATTACAAAAAGTTCCAAATATTACTTTGGCTTTTGCACCAGTAAAAAATGTGCGAGTTGATTTTATTGCAGCCAAAGCCGTTGAGCTTGGAGTTGCAAGGTTTCAACCTATAATTACCACCAGAACCATTGTTGATAAAATTAATGTTGAGCGCTTCAAAGCTAATATCAAAGAGGCTTGCGAACAATGTGAGAGAAATGATTTTGCGGAAGTTTTAGAGATCAAAAAATTGGATAAATTTTTGGAAGATCAGAAAAATTCTGAAAAGATTTTGATTCTTTGTGATGAGTCGGGAAAAAGCTTTAGTGCGAAGGAAGTTTTTACAAAAATTGCACTTGAGAAAAATTTTGCTGAAACTGATTTTGAAAATAGACCCGAAATTGTAATTTTAATTGGCCCCGAAGGCGGCTTTGCGCCAGAAGAATTTAGAAAAATGAGAGAGTTGAAGAATCTTTATTCTGTAAGTTTAGGACCAAGAATTTTGCGCGCTGATACTGCAATAATTTCGGCTTTGACTTTGGTTCAGGAATTTCTTGGCGACTTTAATTCAAATAAAAACTCGTATGTCCCATTGAAATAAGGGGCGGAGATCCCCGCAAAACGGGGCGCGACTCGTGTCGCGTTTCCGCATCCCGAAGGGATAAAGGGCAATAAAAATAACTAATGAAAAAATTAGCTTTTCTAATCATCGCTTTAATTTCCATACAAAGTTCAGCCTTTGCCAGTAAAAGTCCCGCACTTGCTGTAAAAACTTTTGACGGAGAAAATTTTGATCTAAAGGAAAAGCATGGAAAAGTTATATTGGTGAATTTTGGGCGAGTTGATGTTTGGATTGTCGTAAAGAAATGGTGATTTTAAATGAGATTTATCAGAAATATCACGAGAAAGGTTTGGAGATAATTGGCATCAGCATTGATAGTAAAAAATATAGCAAGATAGCGCTAAATTTAGCTAGAAACCTTCCTTATCAAAATTCCAAGATCTTAAGAAAAATAGCTTCGATAATGTTGAATTTGTGCCAACAAATTATGCCATTGATAAAAGTGGAAATTTTCTTTCCACAATTGATGGAGAAGATAAATTGCTGACCAAAAAAGATTTTTTGGATGTCTTGCTGCCGCTTTTGAAACAGAACTCGAAATAGATCCTAACTGTCTTTCCAACCAACTCTTTTCAAGAAGAACTCGTAAGAATCTTCAAATACAAAAGTTTTGTTATCATCGAAAATAATCAACTTATTGGCAATTTCTTGTAAGAAATATTCATCATGCGTAACCATAATTACTGCACCTTCAAAGCTTCTAATCGCTTCCATTAAAGATTCACAAGATTCCATATCCAAGTGATTTGTCGGCTCATCAAGCAGAAGTAAATTTACACCTTTCAGCAAAATTTTTCCTAAAGTTACACGACTTTTTTCACCACCCGACAAAACGCCAATTTTTTTCTTAGCCAAGTCACTTGAAAACATCATATTGCCGCAAACCTGACGAACTCTGGTTTGAGGGATTCTTTCATCAACTCTTTGTAACTCTTCATAAATTGAAGAATTAGCATCCAAACGATCTATATTCATCTGGCCAAAATATCCTATTTCAGCTTTGCCATTAATTTTTACGCCACCATTTAGCGGTTTCAAATCGCCAGTTAACATCTTTAGTAAAGTTGATTTACCTTTACCATTTTTTCCAATCACACAAATTTTGTCACCATTAGCAACTTTGAATGACAGCTTTTGAATCAGCATCAAATCTGCAGAATAGCCAAAAGATAATTCTTCCGCCTCAATCATATTTTCTTTGCTGGCGTAAGGCGTATGGTTGAATTGAAAATCTAGCGTTTCCACATGAGCCAATTTTTCTTTCACATCTTGTTTCTCAAGCATCTTCACTCTTGATTGCACGCGGCTGGCCTGACTGGCTTTAGAACCGAATCGATCAATCCATTCTTGAGTTTTTTGTCTTTGTTTATCTTCGTTAACACGAGTTTTTTCGTAAATTTCTTCTTCCAGAGCAATCTTTTCGCGCACGCCTTTAGTGTTGCCAGAAAGTTTTTTGAATTCGTTGCGGTGAATAATTAAAGTGTGAGTAATTACGCTATCCATAAAGCCGCGATCATGAGTCACCAAAATTAACTCGCCTCTCCAAGCAGTTAAAAATTCTTTCAACCATCGAATTGAGTGAATATCGAGATAGTTAGTTGGCTCATCCAGAAGCAACATTTGTGGTTCCATAAGCAACAACTTCGCTAAGTTCAACTTAACTTGATAACCGCCAGAAAAGTTTTTTGGATCTTTCGACAAATCTTCATAAGTGAAACCAAGACCATATAAAATATTCTCACCTTTCCAACCTTCATGCTCACGATCTTCTGGAAGTACGCTGCAAATTTCTTCTAAAACCGTGTTATGGCTAAAGTGAATATGCTGTTCCAAATGCCCAATATTATAGCCGCGTGGAATTTCAACAGCGCCGCTATCAGCTTCTAATTTTCCCAAAACTAATTTCAGGAAGGTACTTTTTCCGCTACCGTTTTTACCGATCAATCCGACTTTTTCGCCGCGATTAATAATAAAACTTACATCGCGGAAAACATCGCGCCCGCTAAAAGAAATAGATAGGTCTTTGGCTTTAATCACTTATGTTACTTATTTTTGAAAATATTGTAGAACCCTTTAAAACTGCGGATTCAAGAGGCATCTTTTAAGAGTTATCTATTCGGATTTTAAAATCCAAATAGATAATGATAGATAATGTAGTGGTTATTTTAAAATTGCAGCAGTTGCACCAAATCCTTTTTTAGTAGCTAAATCAAAAGGAGTGCTTCCAGAAATATCTTTGATATTTTTATCAGATCCGGCTTTAAGCAAAGCTTGCACAGATGAAGTGTGTCCTTGATCAGCAGCATAATGCATCGCTGTTCTTTTATAACGAATACCCGTAATATTCACATTAGCTCCATCTTTGATTAAAGTATTGATGGCATCAACATATCCAAGACGGGCCGCAAAATGTAGAGCGGTTAAACCATCTTCGGTCATCACATTCACATCAGCTTTTCTAGCAATTAAAATGTCGATAATTTCGTTATCTTTTCCTTGTGCGGCTATGTGAATAGCGCTTGCGCCATGATCATTCATCGCATTAGCATCAGCTCCACCATCAAGCAAAGAAATCACGCCCTTAACATCATGTTTTTCAACAGCTTCTAGCAATTGTTGATTTAATTGTTCTATTGGTAATGAGTTCATTTTAAGAAAGGAATTAGTTAAAAACTATTTTAGAAAAAAACTGCGGTAATAAAGGCGGGAAAGTAGTCGCAGATAATTTAATATTCATCAGATTTCTACTGAACCCCCTTATTGTCTTGGCGTTTCTTCGGTTTTTTTAGACAAATCATCGGCACAATCCAAAGCCAAAGCCTGATGTTTTTTATCTTTATCACTATATAAACCGAGCTGTTTCAGGTCACAGACTTTTTTACAACTTTTGCTTAAATCGCACAAAGAAATTTCAGGATCCATGGCATTTGCCGAATTTATGGAAACTAAAATTAATGCAAAAAATAATAGAAATTTTTCCATAATTATAAATATCGATTAGGATTTTGAACTAGAAATCATTGGCTTTAACACAAATTAAAAACCAAGAAATTTTTACAAATTATCTATCTCCGCCGCTGCCGCCTTTAAATTTTGGAACAGATATTGATTTGATTTTACGACCACCGCTATCTGCAACTTTTCCACCACCGCTTTTACCATGTCGGTTATTGTGAGGATCAGCATTAAAAGGTGACGGTTTTTTGAAAATTACCGGTTTTTTTTCTTCGGTTTTTATTGGAGTTGTCATTTTGATATTTATTTAATTTGGTAGAACTTTTGGTAAAACTTGGATGTAAAATCTTGGTATAAATCTTTGGTGGACTTGGGCGGATTCGAACTCCCGACCTACTGATTAAGAAGGATTTTTCTCAAAACTAGCGGTCAATCAGATCTGATGGTAACAATAAAATCAATGCCTAAGAACATTTATTTGTTTGTGTATTTTTTGATTATTTTTAAGAAAATTATAATTAATTGTCCCAATATCCCTCAATAAATTATTAGGTATATTATAGGTTTATAACAAGTATGAAATTATACCTATTGATTGGATTTAAATAAAAAATTTGTTTAAATACTGATAGGTTTAACATAGGTACATTATAGGTTTTAAATTATACCTATGATTTATTCCAAATCACTATTCTCCATGGTTAAGAAAAAATAGCATGACCTCGATTTTAGCTAAAAACGGTTGAGTTATATAAATGAAATATTCATGATAGGTTTAATTTTATTAAATATTAAACCTATTAACATGAAGGAAAAAACTTATAAGATTAATAATCTAAAACAAACGAACCTATTTGAGAAATTTAAAAGTGGCGAAGAATTACATCAACTGATGAATGATTCGGAAGTACAAAAAATTATTTTTGAAGTTCAAGAAAAATATCTTCCTTGGGAGGAATTTAGACTAAAAGACTGGGCAACTACAGAAAAAGAGAAAATATGGGGTTTAGTAAAACTTCAGCGAGGTTTCACTAATGTTAAAACTATAATTTCTGATGAAAGTGGAAGCGGTTTTGTATTTAATCCAAGAAGCCATCTACATTTTTTGCATAAAATTGACCTAGAACTAGGTGGGAGTTTTATGGGAGTGGATAATTTTAATGAAGGAGATAAACGCCAATTTATTAGACGCAATCTTATAGAAGAATCCATAGCTTCTTCACAACTAGAAGGGGCTAATACTTCTCGTAAAGCAGCAAAAAAGATGTTAGAAGAAGGGAAAAAACCAAAAGACAAAGGGGAGCAAATGATTGTTAATAATCATGAAACCATGAAATTGATAGAAGAAGAGTTAAAAAATAAGGAACTATCTTTAGATATTTTAAAAGAACTTCATCAAAAAATAACTTTCAATACCATTGAACCTGAACATCAAGGAGTATTAAGAGAAACATTAGATCAAAATGGAAATCCTTTAGTAATTAAACCCTGGGATGATTTTACAATAGCTTACACCACTCCCGATAAAGAATTTGTAGAAAAAGAGCTGGAGAAGTTGATTGCTTTTGCCAATGATAAAAATGACAGCCAATTTATTCATCCTTTAATAAAGGCAATTATGCTGCATTTTTGGATAGGATTATTACATCCTTTTGAAGATGGTAATGGAAGACTTGCTCGTATTATATTTTATTGGTACATGCTGAGAAATGGATACTGGGCTTTTTCTTATCTTTCAATTTCAGAGCGTATTCTTAAGTCTCAAAAACAGTATGCAATGGCTTTCATTTATTCTGAGCAAGATGATAATGACCTAGGCTACTTCATTCACTACAATATTTCTAAACTAGAGTTGGCTAGGAAACATTTTGAAGACTATATAAAAAGAACGATAGCGGAAAATAGACAGATTTCACATAGAATTAAGAAAGGATATAACTTTAACCATCGTCAATTACACCTGTTACAATGCATGGTTAAAAATGAGCAAGAATATACTTCTTTTAGTATTCATAGTAATGTTAATGCTGGTATTAGCAGAGCAACTGCTATCTCAGATTTAAGAAAATTAGTGGAGAAAGGATTTCTTAAAAAAACCCGTACAGGGAAAAATATCTATTACTATCCTACCAACGAAATTAAAACCATTTTTGAATATAGGTAAAATCAAAATCATAGTTTTATCTAAGCATTTTTCTTAGAAGTTGAATCAATGAAAAATAGACAAAAAACCATCTAAATCTTTGGTGGACTTGGGCGGATTCGAACCGCCGACCTACTGATTAAGAGAACGAATTTTGTAAGAATCTACAACAGACTAAAAATCATAGCAACAATAAAATCAACGCTTCACAGAGTTTTTCTTGTTGGTGACAGTTTTAGTTTTTTGCCAGAATTTGTGAGCAAGTGTCCCAAGAGTGTCCCACAAAAAATCTTTCACATCAGCTAGAATTTTTTCTCCGCACCTCTTTTTTCACATGAACCAAAAATTCTAATACTGTTATTTTCTTGAGAAGTAAGAGTAAGTTTACCAGATTTTCTATCTATTTTAATTTTAAGCTTTGTCCCTTCTACTTCTATAAAATCATCATTGAATATTGTGGATTCACCCCAACTAATATTGTTAATGCTGAGAAGTGATTTTTGGGCGTTATCAATTTGATATACAATTTGATTGCCGTTTTCCATGGAACAATCAATCTTTTGTCTTGCTGGTATTTGATTGACATACTTCTTTCCACCCAATGTTATTGTAGCAGAAAAAATATCAAAATTACCCTCTGATTCTTCCTCATAGCAATATAAACCAGCTCTCCAGTTTTGAATATCGATACTGCCCTCAACTTGTTTTCCTTTTTTCCCAAAAAGGGTTACATTGTCAGTTATGTTAAAAACAAAATCTTTACCGTAAGAATCTCTTACTATTTCAATGAAAGATTCACAGTCTTTTTGTTCGGAAACTAGCATTCCATAAAGATAGTGCCCAT
>CAMCME010000007.1 GCA_945875925.1 Rickettsia typhi
GTATCTCTTCCAGAAGGAGTAGAAATGGTTATGCCTGGTGATAATATTAAAATCACTGTAGAACTTATTTCTCCTATCGCTATGGAAGAAGGTCTTCGTTTTGCTATCCGTGAAGGTGGTAGAACTGTTGGGGCTGGGGTGGTTAGTAAGGTAATTAAATAGTTAATATGAAAAATAAAGAAAGTATCAAGATTACGCTTGAGTCTTTTGATCATGTTGTTTTAAACAGGGCAATGGGCGAAATTATCGGCACAGTTAGAAGAACTGGAGCTGGTGTTCAAGGACCAATCCCCCTACCAACAAAGATTCAAAAGTTTTGCGTAATCAGAGGACCTCATGTTGATAAAGATTCAAGAGAGCAATTTGAAATTAGATCATCAAAGAGATTATTGATTATCTCTCCAACAGCTCAAACTGTTGATGCTTTGATGAAGCTAAATCTTTCAGCTGGTGTTAATATCAAAATAGCAATTAACGGGGCAAAGAACTAAAGATGCTGGAATTAGTCGGAAAAAAAATTGGCATGAGCCATCTTTTCAAAGATAACGGTACTACCGTTCCTTTGACAATGGTACAAATTTATGATAATTGTGTTCTTGATTTAGTCGTAAACGAAAATAAAGAATTTGACAGTCTTTTGATGGCTTTTGAAAAAGTTACTCATCCAAAAAGACTTTCAAAACCTCTTACTGGAATTTTCAATAAAAAATCAGTACCTCTTTTTAAGAAAATCAGAGGATCTCAAGTAAAAAAAGGCCTGGAATATAAAGTTGGTGATCAAATCACAATTGACTCAGTAGTGAAAGAAGGTGATATGATTAATATCACTGGCGTTTCGACTGGTAAAGGTTTTGCTGGTGTTATGAAAAGATGGAATTTCCGCGGGCTTGAAGCCTCTCACGGCGTTTCTGTTTCTCATAGATCCCACGGTTCAACTGGTCAAAGACAAGATCCAGGTAAAACTTTTAAAGGCAAAAAAATGGCTGGTCACATGGGTGTTGACAATATTACAGTAAAAAATTTAGAAGTATTGATAGTTGATAAAGAAAAATCAGTTATAGCTGTAAAGGGTTCAATTCCGGGTTATTCCGGCGGTGATGTGGTTTTAAAAATTGCCAGAAATTTCTAATTTACTAATTTATGACCTCTTTAACATTAAAAACTATAGATTTTAGTACACAGAAACTTGGTTCACAAGCCATGGATGTGGATTCTAATCTAGAATTGGACAGTCCAAAATCTGTAGCTTATGTTGTCAGATGGCAACTTGCTAAAAGAAGAGCTGGATCTGCTAAAACTAAAACAATGGCCGAAATCTCAGGAACTACCGCTAAACCTTATAAACAAAAAGGCACGGGTAATGCGAGACAAGGTAGCAAAAGATCAGTTCAGTTTGTTGGTGGTAGAACTTGCCACGGTCCAACACTTAGATCTTTCGATTTTTCAATCCCAAAAAAGATTGTAAAAGTTGCTTTATCTGATGTTTTAAAATTAAAACTAAGAGAAGATAAAGTTATTTTATTCTCTGACAATTTTGGTTCTGAAATCAAAACTTCTCAAATTAATTCTTCTTTAAAGACTAATAACCTTTCAAGCGCTTTAATATTATATTGCGGTTCTTCAAAAAATAATGAAGTTCTAGCGAGATCAACAAGAAATTTAAAAAATGCAAAAGCTTTAAACGCTACTGCAATAAATGTGTATGACATATTGAGCTTCGATCACCTAGTGGTTGATAGTAAAATTTTTGAAAATGCAATTTCTAAAAATATTTTAGGAGACTTACAATAAATGTCTGCTCTATTAGGTTACGATAAGATCAAAGGTCTTATTTATACAGAAAAGTCAAATCAACAGCTGACCGACAATAAATATCATTTTGAAGTTGATGCTTCTTGTCGCAAAGAAGAAATCGCTTCTTTAGTTAAAAAGATATTTGGCGCTGAGATTAAAAAAGTAAATATTATTAACACCCACTCTAAAACAAAGAGATTCAAAGGTGTTGAAGGAAAAAGAAAATCATATAAAAAGGCGATTGTTACTTTGAAAGAAGGACAATCAATTAATTTTGGTTCATAAAAAATGGCTCTAAAAAATTACAAAGCTATAACCCCTTCTCTTAGACAGCTTATAACAGTTGATAGAAGTGACTTATGGAAAGGATCTCCTCTAAAAATTTTAACTGCTAGCAGCAGTTCTAATGGTGGAAGAAACAACATGGGTCACATTACCGTTAGACATAAAGGTGGTGGTCATAAACAATCTTTCAGAGTTATTGACTTTAAAAGAGACAAGTATGATATTGAGGCCGTTGTAGAAAGAATTGAGTATGATCCAAATCGTACAGCTTTTATAGCGTTGGTGAAATATTCAGATGGAACTTATTCTTATATTCTAGCTCCTCATAAACTAGCAGTTGGCGAAAAAATTACATCATCAAGAAAATTAATCGATGTGAAAATTGGAAATGCGATGCCACTTGCTGTGATACCTATTGGTACCATCATTCATAATCTTGAATTAAAGCCGGGTTGCGGTGGATCTGTTTCTAGATCAGCTGGAACTTATTCCCAATTAGTTGGAAAAGATGGTGGATATGCTTTGATCAAGATGCAATCTGGTGAAATCAGATTATTCTTGCTTAACTGCATGGCAACAATCGGTTCAGTTTCAAACATAGATAATAAAAATATCTCGATTGGTAAAGCTGGAAGATCAAGATGGATGGGAATTAGACCAACCGTCAGAGGGGTTGTAATGAACCCAGTTGATCACCCGCATGGTGGTGGTGAAGGTAAAACTTCTGGAGGTAGACATCCTGTTTCTCCTACTGGTAAATCAGCTAAGGGTAAGAAAACTAGATCTAGAAAAAATACCTCTAACAGATTTATTGTTAAATCGAGACACGCTAAATAATAACAAAATATTCTGACAAATGCCTAGATCAGCTTGGAAAGTACCCTTTGTAGATGGATATCTACTGAAAAAAGCAAGAGATTATCTTAGCTCTTCAAAAAAACCACTTGTTAAAATTTGGTCAAGAAGATCTACTATTTTACCACAATTTGTTGGTATTAATTTTGCTGTACATAATGGTAAAAAATTCGTTTCTGTAACAGTTACTGAAGGAATGGTTGGCCACAAATTTGGTGAGTTCGCTCCTACTAGAACCTTTTATGGTCATTCTGGTGATAAAAAAATTAAAAAAGACTAGTAATTATGACTGAGAAATTAGCTGTAGCTTATTTAAGCTCCGTAAAATCAAGTCCTCTTAAGGTTATGAAATTAACCGGAAATTTAACTGGTAGACCAGTTTCTGAGGTTCTGAAATTTTTAAAATTCTGCAACTTAAAATTAGCTCCAGTTGTAAGTGGTCTTGTTTATTCAGCTATGTCAAATGCTGAAAACAATCACAATATGGATGTTGATAGCCTATATATCAAAAGAATTGATATTGGTCGTGCTTTTGCTTTAAAAAGATTTGCTGCCAGAGGTCGTGGTAAATCAAGTAGAATTTTAAAAACCTTTAGCAACATCAGAGTTGTTTTAGTAGAAAAACAAGAAAAACAAAAATAGAGGAAAAATGGGTCAAAAGGTTAATCCAGTTGGTTTTAGACTCCTTAATAGCAAAAATTGGGAGTCAGTTTGGTATGATGATAAAAATTATGCTAAAAAACTCATCAATGATATCGCTATCAGAGGATTCATTAAGAAAAATTACGCTCACTGCGGTATCGGAAGTGTTGTCATTGAAAGACCTTCAGATAAAGTAAATTTAATTATCAAAACTTCAAAACCAGGTGTTCTTATTGGTAAAAAAGGTCTTGATATTGAAAAAATCAACCAGGCTGTAGGCAAAATTGCTGGCACTAAAGTTGATGTGAAGATTGTTGAAATTGATAAGCCAGATTTAAATTCCTCTCTAGTTGCTCAAAGCATTGCTAAACAATTAGAAGGTCGCGCTGCTTTCAAAAAAGTAATGAAGAAATCTATGCAGTCAGCCATGAAATATGGCGCTCTTGGAATTAAAGTTAGCTGCAGCGGTAGATTAGGTGGCGCGGAAATTGCAAGAACTGAATGGTACAAAGAGGGTTCAATCCCACTTCACACTTTGAGATGCAATATCGACTATGCAATTGCCAATGCTTACACAACTTATGGTGTAATTGGTGTTAAAGTGTGGATCTATAAGGGCTTTATTGAAAAAAAATCAAATAAATTGGTATAAGAAATGCTAGTTCCTGCAAAAACAAAATATAGAAAGTCGCAGAAAGGCGGTAAAAAAATCCTTGGAACCGCAGCTTCTGGAAATAGCTTAAAATTTGGTTCTTTCGGCCTTAAAGCCCTTGAACCTGGTAAGTTAAATTCAAAGCAAATTGAATCTTCTAGAAAGGTAATTACTCGTTATATGAAAAGAGCTGGAAAATTATGGATCATGATTTTCCCTCACACTCCTGTTACTAAAAAACCAGCTGAAGTTAGAATGGGTAGTGGTAAAGGTAATGTAGAATATTATATAGCTAAGATTAAACCAGGTAGAATTATTTTTGAAATCGACGGAATTGACGATGCTTCAGCTATAACATCTTTGGAAAAGGCCTCAGCAAAACTGCCATTTAAAACAAAAATTGTTAATTTGATTTAATTATGAAAAAAGAAGAAAAACAGTCATTTTTGACAGATATAGCAAACTTAAAAAAAGAGCTTTTAATGATGAGAATCAAAGCTTCTTCTGGTGAATCTGTTATTGCAAAAGACTATAAAAGTAAAAAGAAAGAAATCGCGAGATTATTTACAAAAATTAATAGCAACATAAAAGCTGCAAAGGCCTAAATATGAAAGTAAAAGTTCTAAATATCATTGATCAAAAGACTTTTAAAGGTATTGCAACAACCTTTAAAAAACACCCTCGTTACGGTAAATATGTAACTAGCCATAAAAAATATTTGGTGGATTTCCAAGGTCAGCAACTGAATGTTGGAGATGAGGTTGAAATTGTGAGTTCAAGACCAATTTCGAAAAGAAAAAAATGGGCATTAAAAGTTTAAAAATTTAAAGATTATTTGGTGAGTATAAAATGATTCAAATGCAAACAAATTTGGTGGTTGCTGATAACTCAGGTGCAAAAACTGCTAGATGTATTAAAGTTCTAGGTGGAAGTGATCATATGATCACTGGTATTGGTACAATCGTGGTTGTTTCAATCACAAGCGTGATTCCTGGATCAAAAGTAAAAAAAGGATCAGTGGCAAAAGGTGTAATCGTTAGAACAAGAAGCAAAATAGTTAGAGCTGATGGCAGCTTTGTTAAATTTGATGATAATGCTTTAGTGCTTGTTGACAAAGATGGAGAGCCAATTGCTACTCGTGTCTTTGGTCCAGTAGCTAGAGAAGTTAGACAAAAAAACTTTTTAAAAATTGCGTCATTAGCTTCGGAGGTTTTGTAATAACATGGCTAGAAAATTTAAAAAAAATGATCAAGTAGTCGTTATATCTGGTTCAAGCAAAGGTAAAATTGGCAAAATTACTACCATACTTGAAAATAAGGTAGTTGTAGAGGGTGCAAATATGGCGACGGTTCATAAAAAACCTACTTCATCAACTCCTGGAAAAATATCAAAAGTTGAAAAGCCTATTCATATTTCTAATATTTCTCATGTTGAGGATGGAAAGGCTGTGAAAGTAAAATTTGCTATAGATTCTGGTGAGGGCAAAGAGTTTACCAGAAAATATCGCGTTTCAAAAAAATCTGGCAAAAAAATTGATTAGTATTTAAGTGATGCAAACATTAACCGAAAAAATATACAAAGATTCAATTTCTGATATAAAACAGAAGTTTTCTTATACTAACGATCTAGAAGTTCCTAGATTGAAAATGATCAGCTTAAATGTTGGTATTAAAGCTGTGGATAGTGATAATAAATTTTTATCTTATCTTTCAACCCAAGTATCAAATATTGCTGGCCAAAAAGCCGTGACTACTAAGTCTCGTAAAGCAATCTCTACTTTTAAGTTAAGAAAAGATCTTCCAATTGGTTGCAGAGTTACCTTAAGAGGTAAAAAAATGTATCAGTTCATGGATAAGCTTGTAAATATAGCTTTGCCAAGAGTGAAAGATTTTAGAGGTCTGTCATCAAAAGGATTTAACCAAAGTGCTCATTATAGCTTTGGAATTAAGGAGCATAATGTCTTTTTAGAAGTTGATTTAGATAATATTCTAAAAGTTTTCGGTATGAATATTAGTATCGCAACTACTGCTAAAACAAAAGAAGAAGCTTTATACTTACTTAGAAAACTCAATCTTCCAATCAAATAGTTCGATATGGCAAAGCAATCACTCATTAGAAGAAACGACAAAAGAAAAAGCGCATCTATTTTGCAAAAGGCAAAAAGATTAAAGCTAGCTGCTGTTGCGGATGATTTATCACTTCCTTTCGAGGAAAGATTGGTAGCTCAAATTAAACTTTCAGAAATGCCAAGAGATGGATCTGCGGCAAGATATAGAAATAGATGCAGTCTTAGTGGAAGACCGAGAGGCAATTTTAGAAAATTTGGTTTATCAAGAATCGCACTTAGAGAGTTAGCGTCTTGGGGTCAAATTCCTGGCCTAGTTAAATCTAGTTGGTAATTTAGTTAATAATAATGATTGGTATAAAAAAAGATGTTTTTTAATCATCCGGTTTCAGATTTAGCAACGAGAATTAGAAATGGCTATTTAGCAAAGAGAGTTGTTATAAGCTCTCCAGTTTCTAGTTTAAGAGAAAATATTCTAAAAATCCTTAAAGAAGAAGGTTTCATTCTTAACTATAGTAAGATGAAAGAAGAAGGTCAGCCTGAAAGATTTGATATTCATTTGAAATATCATTATTCAAATCCGGTTGTTACTGAAATCACTGTAGTTTCAAAACCAGGAAGAAGAATCTATTGTGGTTCCGATGAAATACCGACCATTAAAAATGGACTTGGCATGGTTATTATTTCAACTTCTAAAGGAGTTGTTTCTGATCACAAAGCAAGAACTCATAAACTTGGCGGCGAAGTTCTACTAAAAATCTTTTAATATAGTTTTATTTATGTCTAGAGTAGGAAAGCTACCTGTTACAATACCTCAAACTATCAAAGTTGCCGTTAATAAAAGCGAACTTACTTTCGATAATGGAAAGGTAAAAAAATCTTATAAAGTTAGTCTTGGAGTGAAAATTGAAATTCAAGATGGCTTAATAAAATTATCAGCAGAGAATGATGCTGTATCTGATATTTCTAAGTTCGTTGGTATGGACAGAAGTAATATCAAAAACATAGTAAAAGGTTTGCAAGAGCCATTTAAAACTGTACTGGAAATTAATGGTGTTGGCTATAAAGCTGCAGTAGATAAGGGAGTTTTGATGCTTACCTTAGGCTATAGTCATGAAATTTTTTATGCTTTACCAAAAGGCATTTCAGCAGCATTCGAAAAACCAAATTTAATTATCATCTCGGGTGATGACAAGGTTTTGGTTGGTCAAATCGCTTCAGAAATTATTTCTTTTAGAAAGCCTGAACCTTATAAAGGCAAAGGTGTAAAGATCTTTGGAAAACAAATTTTAAGAAAAGAGGGTAAAAAGAAGTAATATGCTTACCAAATACGAAAGAAGAAAATTCAGGGTCAGAAGCAATATTGTCAAAAGAAATAAAACTCTTAGGCCAAGAATTGTGGTTTCTAAATCAAATAAAAACCTATATGCTCAGCTTATAAATGTTGAAGGAAAAGTTTTAAACTCCTTCTCAACTTTAGCTTTTGAGGAAAATACTAAGCTAACTGGCATGGAAAAGTCTACATTAGTTGGAAAAGAATTTGCCAAACTATGTTTAAGCTCGGGTTCTAAAGAAGTGGTTTTCGATAAAGGCGCTTATGTATATAACGGTAGAGTAAAGGCTTTGGCCGAAGCTTGCCGTGAAGCAGGATTATCATTCTAAATTTTAAAATTTTTATCAGATGTCAAAGCAAGCTAAAAACAATAATTCAGAAATTACAGAAAGACTTATATCGGTAAATAAAGTTTCTAAAACAGTAAAAGGTGGTAAAAACCTTTCTTTCGCCGTACTAGTTGTAGTCGGTGATAAAAATGGTAGAGTTGGATTTGGAAAAGGTAACGCCACAGAAGTTTCTGATGCTAAAAATAAAGCTTTTGAATCAGCAAAAAAAGCAATGACTAAAATTGCTTTGAAAGAAGGTAGAACAATTCATCACGATATTTTTGGAAGATTTTGTTCAGCTAAAGTTTACCTAAGAGCTGCCCCCGCAGGTACTGGAGTTATTGCTGGCGGTCCTATGCGGGCTGTATTTGAATGCGCTGGAATTCATGATATCGTGGCTAAATCTGTTGGAACTTCAAACCCATATAACATGGTTGGAGCAACATTCTTAGCTTTGAAAGCACTTACATCTCCAAAGCTTATTGCTGAAAAAAGATCAAAAGAAATTTCCGAAATAGTAAATAGAAGAAATTTAGCTCTTAACATAAATAATGAGTAATACCATGAAATTAGATAATTTTTTGAATCAAAAAATTGTTGTCACACAAGTAAAAGGTGGATCAAAACTAAACGCAAGACAAAGGGGTAGCGTTATAGGTCTTGGTCTAAGAGGCATTGGAACCTCTGTTGATCTTACATGCTCCGAGTCTATTCTTGGCATGATTAGAAAAGTGCACCATGTAATCAAAATATCATTAGTATAATTTTAACATTTCAGATATGTCTATTTCTCTAAATAATTTAGCTAAGATCAAAAGAAATGATCGCATTAGAGTTGGTCGTGGTATTGGTTCTGGAAAGGGCAAAACTTCTGGTCGCGGTGTAAAAGGTCAAAAAGCTAGAACAGGTCACTCTTCAGTAAAAGGTTTCGAAGGTGGTCAAACTCCAGTTTATATGAGACTTCCTAAAAGAGGTTTCACTAATGTTCTAAGAAAAGAATATGAAACTGTTAATATCGCAGATGTTATCAATTTAGTTGCTAAGCAAAATCTTGATGTTTCCGTAGCTATTACAAAAGAAAGTTTGGAAAAACTTGGTCTTATTAAAGATCAAAAATCTAAAGTGAAATTGATAATGGGAAAAGATGCTGCTGTTAAAGCTAGTTTTAAAGTCTCTGTTGATAGCTATTCTGAGAAAGCAAAAGCTTTTGCTTAAATCTTTTATCTTTTTAATCTTGTCTAAATCAGGTCAAGATAACTCACGAAATTTTTAAAACTGTGTCAGCTTCAAATTCAGAGCTAAAAAGAAGAATTTTATTCACAATATTTATTCTCCTAATCTATAGATTTGGTACATTCGTGCCAATTCCTGGAGTTAATATTGAAGTATTAAAAAAGTTTTTTGAAAGTAGCGGTGCCAATATTTTTGGTATGGTGAATCTTTTTTCGGGTGGCGCTCTACAAAGAATGAGTATTTTTGCACTAAATATCATGCCATATATTACGGCATCGATTATAATGCAGCTTCTAACCTCGATGTATAAAGGTTTGGAAGCCTTGAAGAAAGAAGGTGACTACGGTCGAGCTAAGATCAATCAATATACCAGATACCTTACAATCATTTTAGCATTTTTCCAATCTTTGGGCGTATACTACGGGCTTTCGGGTGGGGAGCAAAGCGCCTTTATATCTGATTCTCCAGTTTTTTTATGGACTACCTGTATTAGTCTGGTTGGTGGTACTGTAATGTTGATGTGGTTCGGGGAAAGAATAACTTCCTCTGGGATAGGTAATGGAATTTCTCTTATCATTTTTGTTGGGATTGTATCTTCTTTGCCACCAACTGTTATACAAGTTTTTGATTTATCAAGAACTGGAGTATATTCATGGCTTACTATAGTATTGTTTTTCGCAGTTTTTGTTTTCTTCTTAATGTTTGTCTGTTTCGTTGAAAAGACTCATAAGAGAATCAAAATTCAATATCCAAATGGGGCGATGATGAAGGCCTCTGGAATGAGTGATTCATCATTCCTGCCTTTGAAAATTAATATTTCTGGAGTAATACCGCCAATTTTTGCAAGTTCTATTTTGATGTTCCCTTCAGCTTTGGTGCAATTTACTGGGGCAGATGGAGATTTATTAGTTTCGATGTTAAGAAGAGGTGGAGCTTTATATTTATTAATATTCTCCGCTTTGATTTTATTCTTTTCTTATTTTTATTCTTCAATAATTTTTAATACTGAAGAAGTATCGAATAATTTGAAAAAGAGCAATTGTTTTATTTTAGGTATCAGACCTGGTGCAAATACATCGGCATTTTTAGATAAAATTGTTTCTAGGTTAACTTTAATTGGTGCGGCTTATCTAATTTTTGTATGTATTACACCAGAAATTTTAGTTACTAATTATTCTATTCCCCTTCACATTGGTGGAACGGGAATTTTAATTATGGTGAATGTGGTATTGGATTTAATTAATCAAGTTCAGTCACATTTATTTGCTACAAAATATGGTAGTTCGATGACTAGAAAAAGAAGAGTCAAGGTAAGGGGATAATATGGTAAATGTGATTTTTTTAGGCCCCCCAGGTTCTGGTAAAGGCACTCAGGCATCAATATTGGCGAAAGAGTTAAAGATTACAACTATCTCAACGGGAGAGGTTTTGAGAAAGGAAGTGGAGAATCAGAGTGAAATTGGTAAATTAGCCAAAAGCTATATGAATTCTGGAGAATTAGTTCCAGATGAGGTGGTTGTTAATATTATAAAAAATAGAATTACAGATTCAGATTGCCAGAATGGTTTTATAGTTGATGGATTTCCAAGAAACATAAATCAGGCAATTGTTTTTGATAATATGTTACAATCTATTGGTAAAAAAATTGAAGTTGTTTTCAACTTTGAAGTTGATGAGAATATTTTAATAAAAAGAATTTCAGGACGCTTTTCTTGTAAAAGTTGTGGTGCGGTTTATAACCGTTACTTCAAGCTTACAGCAAAAGAAGGTTTTTGTGATAATTGTCAATCTGATCAATTTGAAAATAGAGCGGATGATAATGAGTCTACAGTAAAGAGTAGACTAAAGGTTTATCATAATTCTAACATAGAGTTAGTTAGATATTATGAAAAAAATAACTTGCTTTATTCAATTGACGCCGTAAAAAGCGTCCCCTTCGTTTCAGGAAGGCTGATGGAAGTAGTTAAAAATTTCCCAAAAGTTTAAATAATAATCAAAAAGAATAGGAGTTTCGCTTTGGCTAGAATCGCTGGTGTCAACATTCCAAAAGAAAAAAGATTTGTCATATCATTGACCTATATTTACGGTATTGGCACAACTACTGCTAACAAAATTTGTCAAAAAGCAAAAATTGATCTTGCTGTGAGAACTCACCAAGTAAGTGAAGATAAGCTTGCGCAAGTTAGATCTTTAATTGAGAAAGAATTCCCTGTACTTGAGGGTGATCTAAGAAGAAAAGTTTCTTCCGACATTAAAAGATTGACGGATCTTGGTTGCTATAGAGGTATTAGACATGTTAAAAAACTTCCAGTTAGAGGGCAAAGAACTCACACTAATGCCAAAACTCGTAAAGGAAGAGGCGTGGCTATCGCTGGTAAGAAAAAAGTAACTAAATAATTTCTAAAATTCTCAAGATATGACTAAATATAGCGGCAAAAAGACCGTAAGCAAAAAAAAGAAAAGCATCCTAAATGGTGTGGTTCATGTTTACGCTAGTTTCAATAATACAATCATTTCTATTACTGACACTCAAGGTAACATCATCTGCTGGTCTTCTGCCGGTAAGCATGGTTTTAAAGGTTCTAGAAAAGCCACTCCTTATGCAGCTCAAATTGCAACGCAAAGTGCAGTTGATGCCGCAAAAGAATGTGGTTTACAAAATGTTACTGTTGAAATTAAAGGTCCTGGAGTTGGGAGAGAAGCTTCTCTTCGCGCTATTCAGGCAGCTGGAATAGTTGTTACCACAATCATCGACAGAACATACCATCCGCACAATGGATGCAGACCAGCTAAAAGAAGAAGAGTCTAATTTTTCTCTACTTATCAAATATTAAAAGCAACTAAAGTTTTCAAAATATGGCGATCTTAAAAGAAAGTTGGCAGTTACTTACCAAACCTGGTTCTATAGTTATTAAAGAAGGCTATGACAATGTAAAAAAATCAGTCATAGTTATGGAGCCATTCGAAAGAGGCTTTGGTAATACTCTGGGTAATGCATTAAGAAGAGTTTTATTATCTTCAGTAGCAGGATTTGCAGTTACTTCTATCAAAATCGAAGGTGTACTTCATGAATATAGCGCTGTTGAAGGCGTTAAAGAAGATGTTATTGACATCATCATGAATATCAAATCTTTGGCAATCACTAAAGATGATTCTTCTTCATGTATCATCAAACTTTCTTCTAACAAACCTGGTCCAGTTTATGCTGGTTCAATCGAGCTTCCAGCTGGAGTTGAAATCATCAATAAAGATCTAGTTATATGCACTTTGAACAAAGGCGCTAAAATTGATATTCAAATGCATGTCGAATGTGGAAAAGGATATGTTGTTGCTGATCAAAGCAAGAAAAATGAACGCGGAGTTGGATCTGTAATGATCGATTCAGTATTCAGTCCAGTTAAAAGAGTTGCTTATAAAGTTGAAAATGCTCGTGTAGGACAAATCACTGACTATGATAAATTAATCTTAGAAATTGACACTGATGGCTCGATTAGCCCTCAAGACGCTTTAGGTGTTGCTGCGAAAATATTACAAGAACAATTGCAAGTATTTATCAATTTTGATATTAGTAAAGTTGATGTGACAGCTCGTAAAGAAATTGATTTAGAGCCAGAGTTTAACAAAAACTTACTTAAAACAATTGATGAATTAGAGCTTTCGGTAAGATCTTACAATTGCTTGAAAAATGAAAATATCATTTATGTGGGTGATCTAGTTTCTAGATCTGAAGCTGAAATGTTGAAAACTGCTAATTTTGGTAGAAAATCCCTTAATGAATTAAAGGAAAATCTAAAAGCTATGAATCTTGGCTTCGGCATGAAGATTGCTAACTGGCCACCAAAAAATTTAGAAGATCTTCTTAAAGTAAAAAATAAAGAGTTTTAAGTAAACAATCTCAAGGGGTTGTAAAAATAGTCTAAGTGGCTGTTTTTAGCTTAGAACTATTATGAGCCGACAGTTGCCAAGCGGCGACAAATAAGGAACGAAATTCCCAAAAATGAATTAGTCACATGAGATAAATCTCATGTAAAAATAATCAGTAATTAAAATGAAACACGGAATTAAAGGTAGAAAATTAGGCAGAAATAGTGCTCACAGAAAAGCATTATTCCGTAACTTAGCCATCGCTCTATTTCAACATGGAATGATCAAAACAACTTTGCCAAAAGCAAAAGATCTAAGACCATATGCTGAAAAAATAATGACTTTAGCAAAGAATGATACTCTTGCCAATCGTCGCTTAGCTATATCAATTCTTGGTAATCAAGAAATTGCAGATAAGCTTTTCAAAGAAATTGGACCAAGAATTGCTAACAGAAATGGTGGCTATATCAGAATCTTGAAATACGGCTTCAGAACTGGAGATAAAGCTCCTATGGCGATTGTAGAAATAGTTGATAGAGTTGTTGTTGAGCTAGTTCAAGAAAAAGAGTCTAAAAAGGCATAAAGTTTTTAAACAAGGAGAATAGAGATGAAAAATATACTTTCTGATTTTGCTAAAGAGCAAGTCAAAAAAATCAAAGAAAATAGAGGCGCTGAATTGCCAAACTTTAAAGTTGGTGATACAGTTAGCGTAAAATATAAAATTACTGAAGGTGCTAATACCAGAATTCAGGCCTTCAATGGCGTTGTTATTGCTAAAACAAAAAGCGATGCAAACTATTGTGCTACATTCACAGTTAGAAAAATCAGCAGTGGTATCGGCGTTGAAAGAAAGTTCACTACTTACTCTCCATTGCTTGCTAGTGTTGAAGTTTTGAAACAAGGTGTTGTGCGTAGAGCTAAATTATACTACTTAAGAAACTTGACTGGCAAGGCTTCTAGAATTAAAGAAAAATTAGATTTTCTTGTTAAAGAAACAGCTACCGATGCAAAATCTTAGTTTTAACCAAGCTGAAACTATTTATAAAAAAGGCAGAATCATCCTAGGATGTCTGCCTTTTTTTATTTTTATAGCTTCCTGTTCGGGAGATCTTTCGCAATATGGGCGCGTTACTCAGAATGGCGCTGGGAATAAAAGCTCTTTTGTCTTTTCGGTTAGTGAAGAATATTTAAAAAAGAATCAGGATTCTCCAAAGGATGAGCTTAATCCGAAGATGACTAAGGCTGAATCAGCTTTATTGTTGAAGATTTTAAAGCAGCAAAAATATTGTTTAAATGATGAAGGAAAAACACTTTTTGCCATTACTTCAAAACAAGAAAAAATTTATGACATGACTTTTGCTCATTTGATTGAGCAGAATTATAATGCTCGCCCATTGTCTCCGCGTACATATTATGGACAATGTATGAAATAATTGTTTTAAGTGCTCTAAAGGCTTTGTTTGGGGGATATATTTAGAATTTTTCTTGATATTAAATCTGCTTAATTCTAAGAATTCCCAAGTTTTTAATATTATCTGTTCAAAATCTCTTATTTTATGGGTGAGTTACTATCTTTCTTCACGATGAGAAGCGTTATTTTATTCGCTTCTACAGCATTTTCTATTATGTTTGTGATGTTACTTTTGAACATTATCACGGTTGATGAAGTGGTGGTTATGTTAAAAATGTCTCCTGAAGCGGCCAACGCTTTCAAGCTTATAATTTCTAGAGTTCAAGAAGTGTCTTCTAATATTTTGGATATTATTTCTCAGCTTCTTAACAAGCTTCTTGGCTGGACTGGTGCTGATATTGATTTGAGTAAAATCAAGATTGATGTTAACAAAGGCGGAAGTGCTCTTCCGATCGCTACAGATCCCCATCATAATGGTGGCAGACCTTAAGAGAGTTTAGTCTATTTAAGAAAATTCAATCATTCCTCCGTGCTAAATCTCATTAGGTTATTTGGCTTATTTTTAGCTGCCGTTTGTTCTTATCCGATTTTTAAAAATCGTTCAATTTATTATTTTTTGAAACTTTCTGGTCCATCTTTTATAAAGTTGGGTCAGATGCTTTCGGCAAGGCCAGACTTGGTTGGGATCAAGTTATCTAAGACGCTTTCAAAATTTCAAGATCGCCTTCCTCCTTTTTCAGACTCAAAAGTAAAAAGAATTTTAGCGCAAGAATATGGCGATAATTTTTCTAAAATTTTTGCTGATTTCGATTTTAAATCGGTTGCTTCGGCTTCAATTGCGCAAGTTCATAAAGCTAAAACTAGTGACGGAAAAGAAGTGGCGGTGAAAATTTTGCGCCCAAATATCGCGGCTGTTATGGCGCGCGACATAGTTACTTTGAAAATTATCGTTAAAATTATTTCTCTTTTTTCAAAATTTTTTGCCAAAGCCATTTCAGATATTGCTTTGCTTTTGCAAGAAACTTCCAAAAGCGAATTAGATTTATTGCAAGAAGCGGCCAATGCTTCGAGGCTTGGAGAAGAGTTGAAAGAAGTGAAAGGATTTTATGTGCCAGAAATTTTCTGGAAATTATCTACTTCAAAGATTTTAGTGTTGCAGTGGATTGATGGAATTCCATTTTCAAATAAAGAAGCGATTGCAAATTCACTATTTGATAAAAAACAAATTGCGCAAAGCCTTGTAATTAGCTATTTCACGCAAGTTTACGCCAATGGATTTTTTCATGCTGATATGCATCAGGGAAATTTATTTTTGATGAAAAATGGTGATATTGCGGCGATTGATTTTGGAATTATGGGTAAGATTGATAAAAAAACTCGCATCGCTGTGGCGGAAATTTTGATTGGATTTTTGAATAAAAATTATCACAAAGTGGCGCAAATTCATGTTGATGCAGGCTTTGTGCCGGGGGATGTGAATGTGGATGATTTGGCGCTTTCTTGTAGAAAAATTGGGGAAGCGATTGTTGGAAGTTCGGTGAAAGAAATTTCTTTGGCCAATCTTTTGGCGAATTTAATTACCATGACCAGAGATTATAAAATGGTAACAAAACCAGAATTATTGCTTTTGCAAAAAACTGTGCTTTTGGTTGAAGGGATTGGTTTGATGCTTGATGAAAATTTGAATATGTGGGAATTGGCAAGGCCTTGGATGACAGATTGGGCGAAAAAGAATATTAGTTTTGATGCCAAGATTCGCGATGTTGTGGTGGATTTATTTGAGATGTTTAAGAAATTTATTAGAAACAACTAATTTAAAATATGGTCTTTAGAATTTCATCAGCCGCGCAATATGAAAAAAGTTGCAAAGAAGCTGAGATGGATCCGCAGAAATTCTGGGGAGAAATTGCTGATGAATTTTTCTGGTTTAAAAAATGGAATGAAGTTTCGGATTGTGATTTTTCAATTGGGAAAATTTCATGGTTTAAAAATGCTCAAACCAACATCTCTTACAACTGCCTTGATCGTCACTTAAAAGACAAATCTGACAAGATTGCGATTATTTCTGAACCAAACAATCCGAACGAAAAATTTAATACTTTAACTTATAAAGAACTTCATGAAGAAGTTTGTCGATTCACGAATTTATTGTTGGCGCGCGGTGTGAAAACGGGAGATCGAGTTTGCATTTATATGCCGATGATTGCTCAAGGAGCAATTGCAATGCTGGCTTGTGCAAGAATTGGCGCGCCTCACTGCGTGGTTTTTGCAGGGTTTTCGGCTAAGGCTTTGGCAGATCGCATTCAAGATTCTGGCGCCAAAATTTTAATCACGGCAGATTTATTATTTCGTGGTGACAAGGTGATTCATCTTTTTGATATTGCTGTGCAGGCTTTAGAAAACTGTGGCAATGTGGTTGATGTGATTACTTATCAAAGAGTGGAAAAAGCCAGCGACAACTCTTTAAAACTCACAAAAAGCTCGGCCAATATTTTAATTTGGCAGGATGAAATTTCTAAATATTCAGAAATTAATGAAGCTGCTGTTTTAGATTCTGAGCATCCATTTTTTATTCTTTACACTTCGGGATCTACAGGAAAGCCAAAAGGAATTTTGCATAGCTTGGGCGGCTATATGGTTTATGTGGCTTATTCATTTCGCAATGTTTTTCAATATAAGCAAAGTGATGTGTTTTTTTGCAGCGCTGATATTGGCTGGATCACGGGTCATTCTTATTTAATTTATGGTCCGCTTTTAAATGGCGCGACCACTTTGATGTTTGAGGGAATTCCGACTCATCCAACGCCAGCAAGGTTTTGGGAAGTTATTGAAAAACATAAAGTTAATATTTTTTATACAGCGCCAACGGCGATTAGAGCTTTGATGCAAAAGGGTGATGAATTTGCTGAAGGGCACGATTTATCTTCGCTGCGAGTTCTTGGAAGTGTGGGCGAGCCGATAAATGAAGAAGCTTGGAATTGGTATTTTGAAAAGATTGGCAATAAAAAATGTGCGATTGTTGATACTTGGTGGCAGACTGAAACCGGGGGAATTTTAATTTCGGCTTTGGCGGGAGTTACTCAGAGTAAGCCAGCTTATGCAGGTTTGCCTTTGCCGGGGATTTTTCCTATTTTGCTGGATGATGCGGGGAAAGAAATTTTGGAAAGAAATAAGATTGGGAATCTATGTATTAAGAAGCCTTGGCCGTCAATGGCTAGAGGAGTTTGGGGTGATGAGGAAAAGTTTTTGACTTATTTTAAACGCATTGATGTTAGTTCGGAGCTTGGAGAAAAATGGACCCCGTCATGCGACGGGGTGACAAGCGGGGGTGTTTGGTGTTATTTAGCGGGAGATGGCGCTTTTCAGGATGAAGATGGGCTTTACAGAATTATAGGTCGAACTGATGATGTGATTAAAGTTTCGGGTCATCGATTGGGAACGGCGGAAATTGAAAATGCTATTAATTCTCATGAGAAAGTTGCGGAATCTGCGGTGATTGCTATGCCCCACGAAATTAAAGGTGAAGCGATTTATGCTTTTGTGATTATGAAGGTGGGAGTAAAAAATATTGAAGATGAGATTGCGGCTATTATTCAAAAAGAAATTGGTGCGATTGCTAGGCCAGAAAAAATTTATTTGGTGGATGATTTACCGAAAACTAGATCTGGGAAAATTATGCGTCGAGTATTGAAAAAAATTATTTCAGGTGAAGAAGATCTGGGAGATGTTTCTACCCTTGTTAATCCTGAGGTGGTTGATTATTTGAGAAAATTTAATTTGAATAATCTGTAAATTAATCAATTAGTTTTTAGGAGTTATTCTTAACAAATTTAAGCACTTAATCATGTATCTAAATTTGTTGGGAGTGTGTAAGAAAAGTAGTTTTAAAAAAATATTGCAGATGAAAAATATTCGATAGATATTTCGCCGCCTGCAAATTCTGATCTGGCCGAACAATTAAAAATTTAAAAAATGCAACTCACCTTATTTAAAGCAAAAATTCATCGCGCCACAGTTACAATGGCCGATCTTCATTATGAAGGATCAATTTCGATTGATAGTAATTTACTTAAAGCTTCGGGAATTTTGGTGAATGAGAAGGTGGATGTTTTGAATATTAATAATGGCGAGAGATTCACGACTTATACTATTCCTGCTAAAGCTGGCTCGGGCGCTATTCAAGTGAATGGCGCAGCGGCAAGATTGGTGCAGGCGGGAGATCGGGTGATTATTATCGCTTATGCTTCGATGAGTGAGGATGAAGCGAAGAAATTTAAGCCGACAGTGTTGTTGGTTGATGAGAAGAATCGAGTTAAAAAATAGTAAAATTAAAATCGTCAGTAAGTTCTTGCAATTATAAGATCGATGAATAGCATGCGCGACCTCTTTTTGGATGTGATTTAGATGCTCTCTTAAATCTTCGAAAATAAGCAAAAAATAAGCAAAAATTATAGGTAAAATATGAAAAGAACTTGGCAGCCAAGCAAATTAGTACGCGCTAGAAGACATGGCTTTAGAGCTAGAATGGCAACGGTTGGTGGCCGTAAAATTTTGTCTCGTAGAAGAGCAAAAGGTCGCGCTTCTTTAACAGTGTCTCATTAGATTTAGCATTTAAAAAAACATGCCTTTTGGTGGTTTAAGTTTACTAATTTAAATTTTACCAAAAGCGTGTTTTTGTTAACTGAAATACCCCCCAAATTTGCGTATTCTTACAATCACAAAATCCGCAGAATTCCAAAAAATCGGCAAAAAAAATACTAAGTTTTATTCAAAAACTGTTCTTTTGCTCAACTCTCCTACTCCATCATTTTATCTTCAAGATTTAACTAAAAATAAAAACGCTAAAGACTTTTGTCGCGTTGGCTACACAGTCAGCAAAGTGGTTGGCAATGCGGTTAATCGCAATTTAGCTAAAAGAAGATTGCGCGAAATTGTGAGAGATTTAATGCCGAAATATGCCAAACTTCATCATGATTATGTGTTGATTGCGAGAAAAGAAATTGCGTCGGCAGAATTTAAGCAAATTGAAAATGATTTGAAATTTTGCCTAAAGAAAATTCATCAAAATTCCAATCCAGTAAAATTATGAAAGGGCAAAAAAAATCTAAAATTCCTTATATTTTTTTCGTCTTTTTTGCGGTGATTTTTGCGGTTAATTTTTTCTATATTTACATTTCTCAAAAAACTTGGCGCGGCCTTGCAACTGATGACGCCTATCAGAAAGGTTTGCATTATAATCAAATTTTAGAAGCCGAGAAAAAACAAAAAGAATTGGGCTGGAAAATGGCAATTTATTATCGCAATTTAGGTGAAAATAAAGGTGTGCTGGAAATTGATTTGAAAGATAAAAATTCTCAGAAAATTTCGGATGCAGAAATAGAGGTGAATTTCAAAAGACCAACTCAAGAAGGCAAAGATTTTTCTCAAAAATTAAAATTTAGGGATGGCTTTTTTAAGGCTGATATTTTTTTTCCACTTAAAGGTCAGTGGGATTTCGAAATTAGAGCTGTAAGAGGTGAAGATGTTTTTCAAGAAACTGATCGTAATATTATTCAATGATAAAATCTTGTTTACATTGCGGCAGTGACACAAAAAAAATCACAGAGGATTTTTGCTGTCTTGGGTGTGATGCGGCCTATAAAATAATCAATAAATTTGGCTTCGAAAATTATTATAAGTTGCGACAAATTGACCCTAAAGAACGCAAAATAAAACCAGAAATCGAAGAGAAAATTAATATTGATGAATTTGTAATTGATCAAAAAAATGGTTCTTTTGCAATTTCATTGATGGTTCAAGGATTGCATTGTGCGGCTTGTGTTTGGCTGATTGAGAGCATTTTAAAAAAACAAAAAAATGTGCTGAAGGCTAGAATTAATCTTTCAAAAAAATCACTGTTTTTGCAGTGGGCGGGTGAAAAAGAAGATGGAAATATTTTGGTTTCGATGATTTCTGATATTGGTTATAAGCTGCTTCCTTTTGATGAAGAAATTATTTTGGCAGAAGAGAAAAAATATGATGATAAAATTTTGAAAGCCTTGGCAGTTGCGGGTTTTGGTGTGGGCAATGTGATGTTGTTTTCAATTGTTTTGTGGATTACTGGGCCAGAAAATTTAGGCCAAGAGAATCTAGGTGTTAATACTAGAAATTTACTGCATTTTTTCTCGGCACTTCTTGCTCTTCCCGTAATTATTTATTCTTCTCGTCCATTTTTTTCATCAGCTTTGCGCTCAATAAAGGCGGGTTATCCCAATATGGATTTGCCAATTTCGATGGCGATTTTTTTGGCTTGTCTTGTCAGTTTGCTTGAGAGTTTTCGTGGTCAAAAATATGTCTATTTTGACTCGGTGGTGATGTTGATTTTCCTCCTTTTAATTGGTCGCTATTTGGACATGAAGGCGCGCAAAAAGGCTTTTTCGATAGTGTCGGAATTTGCAATGTTGGCTGCTGGTTTTGGTCGCGTGAAAAGTGCGGATGGTAAAACAAAAATTTTGCCGATTAAAGAAATTCAACAAGATATGATTTTGATTGTGGCGGCGGGAGAAAAAATTGCGGCTGATGGAATTGTGATTGATGGAAAAAGTGAAGTTGATGCTTCTTTAGTGAATGGAGAAACTTTGCCAAAGATTGTGGAAACTGGCGCGCAGGTTTATTCGGGCATGATAAATTTAGAATCTCCTTTAAAAATTAAAGTGACCAAAGTGGCGCAAGATAGTTTGCTGGCCCAAATTGTACGATTGAGTGAAGATGTTGAAAGTAAGAAAAATCACTATGTGAGAATTGCAGATCGATTATCAAAAATTTACACGCCGGCAATTCATATTTTAGCTTTTTTAACTTTTGCGCTGTGGTTTTTTTATTTTGGTGGTAATTGGGAAGATGCTTTGATGAAGGCAACTGCGGTGTTGATTGTGACCTGTCCATGCGCTTTGGCTTTGGCGGTTCCGATTGTGCAGACTATTGCGATTTCGAATTTTATTAAGCAGGGAATTTTGGTGAAATCGGGCGAGGCTTTGGAAAGATTGCGCGAGGTGGGCGTTATAATTTTTGATAAGACTGGTAGTTTGACACTTGGAAAACCACGCTTGAATGAGGTTTTTTTGCTTAAAAATAATCAGAGAATTTTATTAAATGATGAACAAAAAAATCATTATTTAAAACTTGCGGCCTCACTGGCTGTGAATAGTAAACACCCAATTTCCGCAGCTATTTCTAAAAGCTATTCAGGTGAATTGGAAAGTCTGTCTGTGCAAGAAAACAGAGGCTTTGGGCTAGAAACTATTTATCAAAACCAAGTTATAAAATTAGGTAGAAAAGATTTTTGTGATATTCGTGGCGATGTGATTTTGAGTGATGGAATTTCTGAAAATTTTATCACTAGTTTTATGAAAATTGGTGAAGATGAAATAATATTTTTGCTTTCTGATGAAATTAAAGAAGACTCGGGATTAGTGATTGCGAGGCTGAAAAAATTAAATAAGAGAATTATTTTATTGTCGGGAGATGGCGAAAAAATTGTGCGAGAAGTGGCAAATAAAACCCAAATTTCGGAATTTTATTTTGAGCAAACTCCACTTTCTAAAGCAGAATTTTTGCAGAAATTAAAAGCACAAAATCATAAAGTTTTGATGATTGGTGACGGCTTGAATGATGCGCCATCTTTGGCGGCAGCCGATGTTTCAATTTCTTTTTCTGAAGGTTCGGATATTAGCCAAAATATTGCGGATATCGTAATTCAAGGACAAAAACTAGAGCCGATTATTGCAGTGATAAATTCTTCAAAAAAAGCCATGTCTTTGATGAAACAGAATTTAATTATTGCTTTGATTTATAATTTAGTGGCAGTGCCTTTTGCGGTGGCGGGATTTATTAAGCCTTTAATTGCAGCCTTTGCCATGTCTTCTTCTTCACTGCTGGTTTTGTTAAATTCGTTGCGTATGAATAAGAAAATCTAACCCACACTGTCATCTCGAACGCAAGTGAGAGATCTCATTAATTATTTCCGCTAAACTCATAAGATCTCTCACTTGCGTTTGAGATGACAGTGCGGTTTATTTCGATATTACTAATTTAATTCAGAAAAATGTCAGTCTTAATTTTCTTAATCCCAATTACACTTGCTCTTGGTTTGCTTGGGCTTGCGGCTTTTTTGTGGAGTTTGAAAACTAAGCAATATGAAGATTTGCAAGGTGCGGCAAATAGGATTTTATTTGATGATGAAGATGAGAATTTGAGGAAGATTGAAGAGAAGGTTGAAGAAAAAATTGAAGAGAAAAAATGAATCACCAGTCTTGCGGAAGAGGCGGTCATCCACAGTTTTTTTCAAAGAAGGATAAAGTATGTTGTAGAAAAATAATTTTAGTCGTTGTCTTTTTGTTGATGTAAATTACTTTTCGGGACTCTGTTTCCTGCTTAGATGTTCAGGATTTTCTAAAATAAAATTTCGATAAAAATGATCAGATATTTTCTTAAAAATTTTATTATTTTTTTAAGCCTTCTTACAATTGCTTCTTGCTCTTATTTTAAAGAAGAGGGGCCGAAAAAAATCCGTATTGTTGATTTGCAAGGCAAGGCTCACGAGGTTAGGACAAGAATTCCGGAATTAAATTCTCAAATTATCAAATCTCAAGGAGGCAGACCGCAGAATGATATGTCTAGCGCTCCATCATCTATGACAGCTCCAGAAGATATTGCGCAAAATCGCGCTCCTCAAAACAAAGCAGCAATGGATCCTCAAGCTACTAATAACCAAGCCAGCAACGATCAATCGAATGTTCCTGATTATGGTGTAACTGCGCCAGAGCCAGTGAAAAAAACTTTCCAAGCTGAAAATGCAGCTGATCCTGTGAGCGACACGCTTAATGCTCCAAAGGTTACTGCTGGAAAAATTATGCAAGAAAAAGAAATTCAATATGATTTGTCGGATACAAAAAAATCTAAAAAATCAGCTGTTAAAACAGTTTATCATGCTCCAAAAAAACAAGAATCTGTAAAATCAGAATCTTCAGCTGAGGGAATTTTTGTGCAGACAGGGGCATTCTCAAATAAATCCAGCGCCGATAAATCTCTAAATTCTATGCAAAAATTTTCGGAAGGACAAATTGAAGAAGCTGAAAGTGGCAATAAAATATTATACAGAGTTTTGCTTGGACCATTCCCTAGTAAAGTGCAAGCGACTAAAGTTCTTGGCAAGATAAAGAAATCTGGTCGTGAAGCGGTTATTGTGAGGAAGAATTAAAAATGTGGTTGGAGAAAAATTCCTTTTTTCAAAAAGCTATTTTGGTGATTTTTCTTTTGGGCACGGCTTCTTGTGAAACGGAAAATATCAATGAGAATTTCGAGAAGAAATATAAAAATGATGTGAAGCAGTTTACAGCTGCTAGAACTCAGCCCAACCAAACAAATGGGCCGATTTCGGAGTCTCCTAAATTGAATTTTGCAGCACCCACTCCTGAAGTAAGAATCTCTGAAAATAGCAATACTCTTGAACCTGGTTCTGAGCAATATTACGCCAATGTAGATTTTGAAGAATATAGCCAAGTTCAGCCGAAGGAATATATGCCCAATGGTTCGGAAGTTGCTAGAAATTCTTCAAAACTTCCACCCGACATGTTCGACCTTAATTACAGAACAAAACTTAGTCCGCCATTTAGAAAATCAGGTTTTGAATTTGATTTGATTAACATTCCGCCACAAGATTCTTACGGCGTGAAAACTGCGATGTCGGAAAAAGAATATTTATTAGTGGGCAATAAATCTTTGCAAAAAAGTGTTGATCAAATTAATGCCACAAAAAGCAAAGATGATGTAGAGATTAGTAAAATTTTGATTAAAGAGCAGCAGCAATTGAAGAGAAGGCAAAAGATGATTAAGATGTTTGGGGAAGATTCTTTGCCAGTGGATTCAGCTAAAAGTAAGAATAAAAGTGAGGATGTGAAAGCTAAATCAGATGCCAAAGATAAAATGGCTAATAAAAAACAGGATAAATCCGCAGACAAAACTACACAAAATGCTCCAGCAGATGCCGCAAAAAATAAAGCAATGGCGATGCCCGATCTTACAACTCAAGATAAATCGGCAGCTGCATCACCAGAGCCGCAATCTCAAGCTGCAGCTTTAGCGGCACAAAATAAGAAAGCACAGGATAATAATCCAAGCAGCGCTCCAAAAAATGCAGCTGCGGAAGTTACGAAAAATAAAAATTGATTTAGATTAGATGAATATTCTTATAAAAAATCTGCGATTGATATTCTGCTTGGTATTTTTGGTGACTTTATTTCAAGCAGAATCCCAAGCTAAAGTTGAAAATAAGAAAGAAAAAATCTCAGCCAAGAGCAAGAAGACGAAGCAAAAACCCAAAATCAAAATAGAATATAAAGAAACTCCTTCAAAATATTATTATAAAACTGATTCAGATAAATCGGTTTCGCTGAAATTTAATGCCGCGAAATATGGCAAAGCAAAAAACAATAAAACTCAGACAAAAAAGAAAGTAGAAACCAAGAAGAAATCGGAAGTTAAAAAAGTAGAAGTTTTTAAGCCCAAAGCTCCAGCCAATAAATGGCAAGAATTACAAGATGCTCAATATTATTTCTTAACCGATTTTGACACAGGTGAAGTTTTATTATCTAGAAACCCCGATGTGCAAATTGCCCCTTCTTCAATGACTAAATTGATGACGGCTTATGTGGTTTTCGATCAAGTTAAAAGAGGTCGCCTGAGCCTTAATAAACAATGCATGGTTGGCAAAAGTGCTTATAAAAAATCGGGATCCAGCATGTTTCTTAATTATGGCGATATAGTGTCGATTAATGAACTTCTGAGAGGATTATTGGCAGTTTCAGGAAATGATGCTTCGATTGTTTTGGCTGAATCTACGGCTGGAAGTTTAGAAGATTTTGTGGGTTTGATGAATTTTAAAGCGCGAGAATTAAATCTTAAAAATTCTCATTTCAGAAATCCTCATGGCTTGAATGAAGATGGCCATTATATGAGTATCAGAGATTTGGCGACTTTGACCGCCAGGATTTATAAAGATTTTCCAGAATATTCCAGCTATTTGGGAATTAGAGAATTTACTTATCGCAATATCACGCAGCATAGTCGCAATCCATTAATCAAAGGCAATTATAGCGGCGATGAAGTTGGTGGAAAAACAGGTCACACTGATGATGGTGGTTATGGCGTAGCGGGAAGTGTGAGAAGAGATGATCGTCGATTAATTGCAATTGTGAATAAGGCCAGAACTCCAAAATTAAGAGCGGCAATTTTGACTGAACTTTTAGATTATGGTTTTGATAAATATAAAAAAGTTACGCTGTTTAAAAAAGATTCTTCCGTGACATCTTTAGAAACTTGGCTTGCTAAAAAACCGAAATTTGAAGTGGTGACGGATCGAGAAGTTTCTTTCAATATTCCTAAGGATAAATCGAAAGATAATGTGATTGTAAAAGTGAAATATAAAGGGCCTGTGAATGCACCAATTAAAAAAGGCGACAAGATGGCTACAATGTTTGTAGAAGTGAAGGGATATAAAACTTTTGAGTATCCGCTTTTTGCCAAAGAAAGCGTTGACAAAGCTGGATTCTTTGGAAGAATGAAGCAAATTTCGCGCTACAAAACAAGCGGTTTTCTCAATAAATTTTCTCACAAAAAAAGTTAAAATATGGATATCAAATCTCTAATGCGCCAAGCACAAGAAGTGCAAAAAAAAATGCAAAAAGCCCAAGAAGAACTTGCTAATCTTGAATTTGAAGGATCAGCAGCAGCTGGCATGATTAAGGTTATTATTACTGGTTCGGGAGTTGCAAAAAAAATATTCATCGACCCTTCTTTGGTTGTGGTAGATGAAAAAGAAATTTTAGAAGATCTTATTATTGTAGCCTTTAATGACGCTAAAAGAAAAGCTGATGAAGGTTCGTCTGAATCAATGAAATCAGTTACTGGTGGCATTCCTCTTCCTCCTGGATTCAAGATGTAGTGATGTGTTATCTCTTTTGTGTGAATAATAAATAAGTAAATTAATGAAAGTAAAATTATGCGGCTTTAAAGACCAACAGTCTGTGGCTGCTGCAATTGCAAGCAAAGCAGATTTTATCGGCTTTGTTTTCTCTGAAAAATCTCCTCGCTATATCGACCCTGAAAATGTTGCTGAAGTTGCAAAAATCATTCCTGCTTCAATTGCTAAAGTTGCGGTGCTAGCCAATGTTGATTTAGAAGTTATTAAAAAAATTCATAAAAATTTAGCTCCCGATTATTTCCAATTTCATGGTTCAGAAACTCCTGGATTTTTGCTAAAGATTAGAGAAATTTTTCCGAAAGTAAAAATCATCAAAGCTTTCAAAATCATCAGCAAACAAGATTTGAAACAAGTTAGAAGATTTGAAAATGAATCGGATTTATTTTTATTTGATAAAGCCCCAAGTAAAGATGAAGTGGAAGGCGGCAATGGTAAACCTTTCGATTGGACAATTTTATCAGGCTTTAGAAGTAGAAGAGATTGGTTTTTATCTGGTGGATTAAATGCTGAAAATGTTAGAGATGCTGTAAAAATTACGGGCGCGAAAATGATCGATGTTTCATCTGGAATTGAGAAAACTCGCGGACAAAAATCAGCGCAACTGATAGAGCAATTAATGATCAAAGCTAAAAATCATGCTTAATAAAGTTAGAAATTTCCTCTTTGGCAACCCTAGAAATATCTTCGACCAAGACACTAGAAAACATATTTCTTTGATTGCGATAATGGCTTGGATTGGCCTTGGTGCAGACGGAATTTCATCTTCTTGTTATGGTCCTGAAGAGGCGTTTTTGGCTCTTGGAACTCATGAAGAATTAGCTATTTATTTGGCAATTGCCACGGCCTTCACGGTCTTCATCATTTCTTACGCTTACACTCAAGTTATCGAACTTTTCCCTAATGGTGGTGGTGGATATCGCGTGGCGACAAGGCTGCTGGGTCGATATGCTGGCTTGGTCTCGGGTTCAGCTTTAATCATTGATTATGTTTTGACTATTGCCATTTCAGTCGCCAGTGGTGTTGATGCGATATTTAGTTTCATGCCAATTGAATGGCAAAATATGAAGTTGCTGGTGGCGATTATTGCGGTAGCATTGCTTGCGATGCTGAATTTGCGCGGCATGAAAGAGTCGATTAAATTTTTAATGCCAGTCTTTTTGGGTTTCATTGTTACTCATTTCTTCCTGATTATTTACGGAATTGCTACTCACCATTCTGGCCTTGCCGATCTAATTCCAAAAGCCAATCAAGAAACTTCCTTGATGAGCGATTCTGTTGGTATGGTTTTTGTAATTTCTCTTTTCTTAAAAGCTTTCTCCATGGGTGGTGGTACTTACACGGGTCTAGAAGCTGTTTCAAATAATGTTCACACTTTGGCTGAACCGCGAGTTAGAACGGCAAAACTTACCATGTTTTTAGTGGCAGTTTCTTTGTCATTCATGGCGGCCGGAATCATCTTGCTTTATCTGCTTTGGGGCGTTGAAAAAGTTGATGGACAAACTTTGAATGCAACAGTGTTTTATACAATTACTCAACATTGGCAGATTGGCGAATTTAATTTAAGTTCGGCGATTGTGCCTTTCATCTTAATGCTTGAGGCTGGCCTTTTAATCGTGGCGGCCAATTCAGGTTTCTTAGCAGGCCCAAGCGTTGTAGCCAACATGGCAAATGACGAATGGATGCCAAAATCTTTCAGCTCTCTTTCAAGTCGTTTGGTGGTGAAAAATGGTATTTTATTCATGGCAATTTCAGCGGTGGTAACGCTGCTAATTACAGGTGGATCGGTGCATATTTTGGTGGTTCTTTATTCCATCAATGTGTTTATCACTTTTTCAATGTCGCTTTTGGGCCTTACTATTTATTGGTTTCGCCACAGAAGAAGAAAACCAAGTTGGAAAAGTAAATTATTAATTGCTTCAATTGGTTTTATAGTTTGTTTGGCAATTTTAATCATAACAATTTTCGAAAAATTCTATGAAGGCGGCTGGATAACTTTGGTTATTACTTCGGTTTTTGTGGGCATCGGTTTTGCAATTAAGAGACTTTATTTGAAATTCAAAGAACGCTTAGCCAAAACAGAATCACAATTTTGTGACTATGAAAATATTGCTCCAACTTTAGAAGAACAAGAAATTGATAAAAGCGCTCCAACTGCTGCTATCATTGTTGATCAAACTTTTGGAAGTGGCATGCATTGCTTGCTTGAAATCAAAAAACTATTTCCTGGAATTTTCAAAAATTTCATTTTTGTAACTGTGGGTGAGGTTGATTCTAACACTTTCAGAGAAGAAAGAAGATGGCGCGATATGAGAAGAAAAACCAAATCAGTTTTGCGTAAATATAAAAATTACTGCAATGCTAATGGTCGTTTTGCTAAAGCCTATGTTGGTTATAGCACCGATATTATCGAAAAATTTACCCAGCTTACAGATCGCGTGAGCAAAGATTATCCGCACACTGTGTTCTTCGGCACGAAATTTATTTTTGATAATGAGAATATTTTTACCCAAGTTTTGTATAACCATGTGGCATATATCATGCAGAGAAGATTGCATGTGAAGGGTGTGAATATGGTGATTTTGCCGATGAAAATTTAGTAAATTTTTATGCTAAGCTTGTCATTTTCCCTGCGCTGTCATTTCGAGCGTAGCGAGAAATCTCATGAGGCTTAGCTTACAAGTATCAACCTCGTGAGATTTCTCGCTACGCTCCAAATGACAGTATTGGGGGAAGAAAGAGTTGATGATTTATCTATTTTAGAACTTCCTTCGCCCTTTCCTCAAAAGCCGCCATCATCTTCTGTGTGGCTCTTTCAAAAATAGCTCCAAGCATTTTTTCTAAGAAAAAAGAGTTAAACTGAAACTCAATAAAAAACTCAATCTGGCAAGATTTTCCATCTGCGTCATCTTTAAATTTCCACTTATTTACCAAGCTTTTGAAAGGCCCTTGAATGGCCATCACATCTACAAAATACTCGCCATTTTGTAGTTCTCCATGTTTCACATCAGAGCGATATTTCTCGAAGAAATTTTTGAAATTAATTAGCAGATCAGCAATGAGATTTTCTTCAGAAATTACCTCAATAATTTTTGCCTGTTTACACCAAGGCAAAAATTCTGGATATTTTTCAATATCAATCACAAGTCCGTAAATTTGCTTGGCGCTGTGAGGAAGGATTCTATTTTCTGTAAGGCTGGGCATTGCTTTGTAAGTTACTGAACAAAGTTTTTTAATTTAGTCATATCCTCGCCTTCGATCATTTGTGATAATTTGCTTGGATCAACTTTGCCAAATTTTTTCATCATTTTTTGAATCTGTTTATATTTTTTAAGTAAACGATTCACCTCTTGAATATTGCTGCCAGCGCCTCTTGCGATGCGATGTTTGCGTGAAGAAGTTAACATTTCAGGTTTTGCTCTTTCTTTTGGAGTCATTGAAAGAATTAAAGCTTCTTGGCGCATCATTTCTGTTTCAGCGTCTCCAAGTTTGCCTAAATGTTCTTTAAGTTTACTTGCACCAGGCAAGAATTTTAACATACTTCCCATGCCGCCCATCTTTTTCATATTGCGGATTTGCGACAATAAATCATTCAAATCAAATTGGCCTTTTTGCATTTTTTTGGCCGAAGTTTCCATGTCTTTGGCGTCAAACATTTCTTGCGCTTTTTCAACTAACGAAACCACATCACCCATGCCGATAATGCGAGATGCGATGCGGTCTGGATTGAATTCTTCTAACTCATCTAATTTTTCACCCACACCGATAAATTTAATTGGGCAATTAGTTGCAGCCTTCATGGTTAAAGCCGCGCCACCTCTAGAATCACCATCTAAACGAGTTAAAATTACACCCGTAAGTTCTAGCCGTTCATTAAAATTTTGCGCAACATTGATCGCATCTTGACCAATCAAAGCATCAACCACCAACAAGATTTCTATAGGGTTGGCCAGCTTTTTTATTTCAAGCAATTCTTGCATCAATTCTTCATTCAAATGAGTGCGGCCCGCAGTATCTAAAATTAAAACTTCGCTGCCCAAATCATGAGCTTTTTGAATGGCGCGTTTAGTAATTTCTAGTGGTTTTTGGCCAGCGATAATTTCAACAATATCAGTTTCGGTTTTTTTAGCCAAAATTTCTAATTGCTCTTGCGCTGCTGGTCTGTAAGTGTCGAGAGAAGCGAGTAAAACTTTTTTACGATTTTTATTTTTTAATCTCAGCGCCAATTTACCAGCACTGGTGGTTTTGCCCGCACCTTGCAAACCAACCAACATAATGATTACAGGCGAACGAGTTTCAAAATGAATTTCCGATCTTCTGCTGCCAAGTAATTTGACTAGTTCGTCATGAACAATTTTCACCACCATTTGTCCAGCAGAAATACTTTTTAGAACTTGTTGTCCCAAAGCTTCAGCTTTTACTTTCTCGATAAAATCTTTGGCGATTACCAAAGAAACATCTGCTTCTAAAAGGGCCATTCTAATTTCGCGCATGGTTACATTTAGATCATCTTCACTGATGAATTTTTTGCCAGAAATGGCGTCAAAAATTTTAGAAACTTTACTAGAAAAATTATCGAGCATTATTTTTTACTAATTAGATTTTTTATTTCGTCACTAAGACGAGAAGGCTTGAAATTGCTGGCGTTAACGCAAACAATTTCCACTTTTAAACTGGTTATAACTTTATCATTTAGAAAAATTTTCTGGCTCATATTAATTGACGCGGCAGATATTTTTTCAATTTCCACATCCACAAAAATTAAATCATCAAGTCTAGCTGAAGATAGATATTCAATCTCACATTTTCTAACTACAAAAGCTAAGTTTTTTTCTTGCAATAACTGACCTTGGTTAATGCCAAGATCACGCAAGAAATCAGTTCTGGCGCGCTCAAAAAATTTCAAATAATTGGCGTAATAAACCACACCACCAGCGTCGGTGTCTTCGTAGTAAATTCGGTAAGAGAAATTTTTATTTTGCATTTTATTTAAATTTTAATTCCCACTTTCGTCATCCTTGGCCCAAAGGGCCGAGGATCTAATGAGAAAAACCTCGGAATTTAAACTCATGAGATCCTCGAATCCTTCGGATTCAAGGATGACGAGCTAGTAAAGATTTTATTTACCAATTTCAGCGTAGCAATTCGGTGTCTCGTAAAGCTTAATGCTAACACATTTTACAAATTTATCGGCAAAAAGTTTCGGACAAATTTCTTCAAATAAAAATTTAGCAATATTTTCGGCTGTTGGATTTTCATCTAGATAAAAAATCTTTTGCTCAGTTTCTTCGCAAATTTTGTCGCCTAAGTTTTTATCTTTAATTGACAAAATTGTGTTATGATCAAAATTATCATCAATCCAAGTGCCAAGCACTTCGCGGATCACTCCAAAATCAATTACACGGCCTAAATTATCTAGTTCATTGGCGCTAAAAGTTGCTTCCAAAACATAACGATGTCCGTGAAGCATTTTGCATTTGCTTTCGTGATTTAAAATTCGGTGCGCGGCATCAAATTGAATGCGCCTTGTACAAGTGATCATTTTTAAAATTGATTGTTTTTGGAATTGCCTTTAACTTTAGGCCTCGCACTCACAATTATCAACACTCTTAAAAAATCATGAAAGCTGACTTACAAGAAGTTCTAAAAAAATTAAAATTTGACCAAAATGGTTTGATTCCGGCAATTGCGCAAGATGCAAAAAGCGGTGAAGTTTTGATGATGGCTTTTATGAATTTGGAGAGTTTGGAGCTTACCCTTGAGAGCGGCTTTGCGACTTATTATTCAAGATCGAGAAAGGCTTTATGGAAGAAGGGTGATACTTCTGGGCATTTGCAAGAAGTGGTGAGTATTTCTACGGATTGTGATTTTGACTGTATTTTGATGAAGGTAAAACAGACGGGTGTGGCTTGTCACACAGGAAAGATGAGTTGTTTTTTTAATGAAATAAGCCTCCTTTGACAATTGCTTTAGCAATTGTCAAAGAGGGCTAAAGATTCAGCAATCGCAACTTCTTTCTTCTCACCAGTTTTTCTATCTTTCACTTCCACCATTCCTAAGGCCGCAGATTTTGGTCCTACAACTATTTGAGTTGGAATTCCGATTAAATCGGCGATGGAGAATTTTTGGCCTAAGCTTGCTTTAGTGTCGTCGTAGATAACTTCGATTCCGCGGTTTTTCAAGCTTGTGTAAATTTCTTCGCAAACCTTATCGCAAAGCTCGTCGCCAGCTCGCACATTAATCAAAATAACTTGGAAAGGTGCAATTGCTTTGGGCCACACAATTCCTTTTTCGTCATGATTCGCTTCAATCGCGGCAGCCACAACTCTTGAAACGCCAATTCCGTAAGAACCCATATTTGGATAAATTTTTTCAGAATTTGGGCCCATTACGCTGGCTTCTAAGGCTTTAGAATATTTGAGTCCGAAGTTGAAAATATGTCCAACTTCAATTCCGCGTCTTGAAGAAAGTTGTTCGGCAGGAATTGGGCAATTGGCCTCCACATGCATTTCGTCAGCCATGGCGTAAAGATTTTGCATTTGCTCAATGTCGAAAGTTTTCGACTGCGACAATTCATCAAATTTTTTGTCGTAATAAATTGCGCTTTCGCCAGTGTCGGCAAGCAAGTGAAATTCGTGAGATAAATCGCCACCAATTGCACCAGTATCTGCGCGCACTGCCATTGGTTTTAAACCCATAGCGCGGAAAATTTTGAAGTAAGTTTCATACATCAAATTGTAAGTTTTTTTGGCCGTTGCGTCATCAATATCAAAAGAATAAGAATCTTTCATCAAGAACTCGCGACCGCGCATTAAGCCGAAACGGGGGCGAATTTCATCGCGAAATTTCCAGTGAATTTGGTAAAGATTTTTTGGTAAATCTTTGTAAGAAGTAATATTTTTGCGAAAAATATCAGTTACAACTTCTTCATGAGTTGGCCCGTAAAGAATGTCGCGATCATGGCGATCTTTAATGCGTAACATCTCTTTGCCGTAAGCTTCATATCTGCCAGATTCAATCCAAAGTTCGGCAGGTTGAATTGTTGGCATCAAAATTTCTAAAGCGCCGGCTTTATCCATTTCTTCTTTAACAATTTTTTCCACCTTGCGCAAAACTTTTAGGCCCAATGGCAGCCAAGTGTAAATGCCACTGGCAGTTTGACGAATCATACCAGCGCGAATCATTAATTGATGCGACACAATAGTGGCGTCCACTGGATTTTCTTTAAGAGTTGGTAAAAAATATTGGGAAAGTTTCATGTTACTTAAGAATTTTTTTAATAAAATTTTGGGCAGATTTTATGCCGTGAATATCAATTGTATGATCTAGATGAGGCACGCTGTGTGATTCGAAAGAGAAATTATTTTCTTCAAGAACTCTTCTGGCTTCTAAGAAATTTTCGAAAGGAACTACAGAATCAGACTCGCCGTGAATGATGCAGATTTGTGGTTTAGAATTTAAAGTTTCGCCCAATACTTCTGGCAAAACTAATTTGCCTGAAAAAGCCACCACGCCTGCAAATTCTTCTTTGCTGATTAGGCCTTGATACATGCTCATCATGGCACCTTGAGAAAAGCCCACTAAAAATAAATTTTGGCGAGTTAGAGAAAATCTTTCCAGTTGAGAGTCGATAAAATCGCTTAAGATTTTGGTGGAAACTTTGATTTCAGGAATCATTTCATTCAAACCTTTTGAACCAAAACCCGAGCCCAAAGAGAACCATTGGTAAGACCCTGGAAAGCCTCCTTCCCAAGCTTGTGGGGCGTTTGGAGAAATGAAATGTGCTTCAGGCAAAACATGCGCAAATTCATGCCAAAGACTTAATAAATTTTCGCCACTGGCACCATAGCCATGCAAGAAAATCACTAGATATTTTGGATTTTGCACTGCAGCATGTTCAACAAATTTTAATTGCGACATAGTTCTAATACTTAGAGAAATAAGGGTTTAAAAGGGGGCTTTAAAGGATATGCTTACGGTTGATAATCTTTCATTACATAAAAATCACAAGAAAATTTTTGGACCAATTGGTTTTTCAATTGGCCTTGGATCGGCGCTGATTTTGACAGGAAAAAATGGCTCTGGGAAAACTAGTTTGTTAAAAATTTTGGCAGGAATTTCTAAACCAAGTTCTGGAAGAATTCTTTGGGGCGAAACAGATGTGGAAGAAATTCGCGATGAATTTAATGGCGATTTGCAATATTTGGGTCATCAAAATTTTTTAAAACAAGATTTGACGGTGGTGGAAAATTTAAGATTTTATACCAAGCTTCACGACACGGAAATATTGATTCCAGCGGCATTGACAGTTTTTGGGCTGGAAGAAATTGCTGATGAAAAAGTGAAAAAATTATCTGCTGGTTGGCAAAAAAAAGTGATGCTGGCGAAGTTGATTTGCTGCCCTGCAACTTTGTGGTTTTTGGATGAGCCTTCGAGTAATTTGGACAGACTAGCAAAGGAAAAGTTGTATAATTTGATTGTGACCAAGATTAAAGATGGTCAAGGTTTGGTGGTGATGACGACGCATGATGAGATTTTTTTGAAGCTGGGTGCGGTGGTGGATTTGGAGGATTTTTCTTAAGCACTCGTCATCCTTGGTCGTGTAACGGCCGAGGATCTCATGAGTTTAAACTCCAAGGCAAAACTCATGAGATCCTCGGCGCTATGTGCCAAGGATGACGGGGAGGATTTATTACGAGTGTGGGCTTGGTGTGTGTGGGATGATTGAGATATTTATCTAATTACTTCAATCTTAAATTCCTTATTCTCACCCCTTCCGATTACTTCCAAAATCTTTGGCATAATTTCTTTCATCTTTTCATCCAATTGCCAAGGCGCGTTTAAAATATACATTCCGCAAGCGCTCATTCTTGTGTCTTCGGCTTTGCTGCCAACATCAAACGATGCATGCATAATTTTGGCAAATTTCAAATTCGCCATGCTTTTTCGAAACTTTCTTAAAATATCTTCGTCAGTTTTTATAATCGGATACCAAATTAAATAAACGCCGTGCGCAAAGCGTTTGAAGGCATCCTCTAAGCCTAAAATAATTTTCTCCCAATCAGCAGAAACTTTGCTTTGATCTTTTTCAAAGGCGGGGTCAATTATTGTGAGGCCGCGTTTTTCAAGTGGTGGAAGTTTTGATTGTAAAAGGTGAAAGCCATCTTCACGCATGATGGAAAATTTTGGGTTTCCTGCAAAATGGCGTTTTAGCTGAATAAAATCATCATAATTTAATTCAGAAAAAATAGCGCGATCGCGAGCGCGTAAATAATCTTTAATTAAAATTGGCGAGCCGCTGTAAACCTTCATTTTTTCAGGAAGTTCTGAGATTTCGCAGTGATTAAGTTTTGCTAGAATTGTTAAATAACGCGCTGGTAAAAAATCTAAAAAATTTGACTCAGTAATAAGTTTTTTTATTCCTTCATCAGCCTCAAATGTCTTTAAAGATTTTTCGTCCAAAAGATCATATTTTCCAATGCCTGCGTGAGTGTCTAAAATAAAAAATGGCGCTGGCTTTTCGTGAAGTTTTTCTAGGCAAAGAGTTAGAATTACATGCTTAAAAATATCGGCAAAATTGCCAGCGTGATAGATGTGGTGATAGTTCATGAGAAAAATTTAAATTATGTAACAAGCTGTCATCTCGAGCGTAAGCGAGAGATCTCCTGAGTTTAGAGAGTAAGATTCATGAGATCTTTCGCCTACGCTCGAGATGACAGAAGGTTTTGTGAAGTAAAAAAACTCAGAGAATTATCCAAAGAAATTACCCAAAAAATATTCCAGTAATTATGTAATTCGAAAGTAGAATTGTGATTGACGCAGCAACAACTGCATTGGTTGTGGCAATTCCTACACCTTCAGCGCCACCTTTAGAATTATAGCCAAAATAGCAGCCCATAATTGCAATTAAAAATCCGAAAACTGCGGCTTTTGTAAGTCCAGAAATTACATCGATGGTTTCTAAAAATTTGAAAGTGCTGCTTAAGTAAGGCCCTGGTGAAAAGCCAAGGCTGTGAACGCTAACTAAATAGCCGCCCATCACGCCGATAATGTCGGCGATTAGCACTAAAAATGGCAACATTAACACGCTTGCGATAACGCGCGGAGCTACTAAATATCTGAATGGATTGGTAGAAAGTGTGCGCAGTGCATCAATTTGTTCTGTAACTTTCATTGTGCCAATTTCGGCGGCGATTGAAGCGCCAACGCGCCCCGCAACCATTAATCCAGCAAGCACTGGGCCAAGTTCGCGAGTGATTGATAAAACCACCACGGTGGCAATTGTGCTTTCAGCATTGAAACGAGAAAATCCTGAATAGCTTTGTAAAGCCAAAACTGCGCCCGAGAAAATTGCAGTTAAGCCCACAACTGGTAAAGAAAAATAGCCGATTTGAATGATTTGTCTCCAAATCATTTTTGGATAAAAAGGTGCAGAGAAACAGCTTTTTACAGCGTTGCCCGCAAAGGTAACAATTTTTCCAAGTTCGCCTAAATTATATAAAGTGAAGCCGCCGATTTTTTCTAAAAAATTCAAAGTTCGAGAAATCATGAGGAAATGTGATTAGTTTTTTAGGGTTGATTTTTTTTAAATACTTATCTTAATAGTAAACCCTTAGTGTTTTTTTAAGCAAATAAAGTTTCCAAATAGAAGTTGATCTTCAAAGAAAAAATAAAATCCATTTTTAAGTATTTTTTACTTCCAGTTTTGCTGGTGCTTTTTGTTGTCAGCAGAAGTCTTTTGCTTGCCCATAGTTTTTCTCATCAAGAATTTAAAGATTCTAAACAATCTTCTCACACACAAAATATTTTAGAAAAAGTAATTTTTTCTCATTCTGGTGAACCGACTGATTCTTCTAAAAAAGCTGCAGTATGTTCTTTATGTGCTTTGTCAAATTTACAAAACCAAGTTTTAGTTTTTGCAGCTGAAATTTTTGCGATGATCGCTTTTTACTTAGCCTTCATTTCTCGAGATTTTAATCGAGTTAAGCTTGCCTATATTTCCTCTTCTTACTCTTCGCGCGCTCCTCCTGTTATTTCTTAAATAGACATTTTTAGTTTCTTCATGATTAAACCAGCGCATTTAGGTGCGTGGTCCATCATGAGATGCATTTAAAACTTTAAGAAATAACTCTCATGAAAAAATTATTCGTTACTTCGCTTATTGCGAATTTCCTCTTAACAATTTCAACAGCTTTTGCTTCTGAAATTCCAGAATATCAAATAACTGCAACCAAACTTGATAATTCGCGTAATAAACTCTCGCCAAAAACTGGCGGTAGCTCTTTTTCTTTTGAACAAAAAGATATTGAAAACTTGCCGCAAGGACAAGCAACTCCGCTTAACCAAGTGTTGCTGCGCGCGCCTTCTGTTGTGCAAAGCACACAAGGCCAGCTTTATGTGCGCGGTGATCACTCTAATTTGCAATATCGCATTAACGGCGTGATGTTGCCAGATGGAGTTGGTGGATTTGGCCAATCTTTAGACACTCACTTTGCAGATAAAATTGAGTTTTTAACTGGGGCAATGCCAGCTCAATATGGCTATAGAACTGCTGGTGTGGTTGATATTAAAACCAAAAGTGGTGCTTTTAATAATGGTGCTAGATCGGAAGTGATGGTTGGTGGTAATGATACTTTGGGATTAAACCAACAAGTAAGTGGCTCAGAAGGTAATTTAAATTATTACATCAATGCCAGTTTTTTGCAGAGTAATCGTGGTCTTGAATCTTCAACTGCTTCTAAAACTTCTCTGCATAATGACACAACGCAAGACAAGCTTTTTGGTTATTTTTCTTATTTGATTGATGCCGGAAAACGCTTGAATTTGATTGTTTCAAACTCGACCAATCGCTTTGAAATTCCTAATAATCCGAATCAAACGCCTGAGTATGAATTAAACGGATTTAGCAATATTTCTTCATCAAATTTGGATCAAAGGCAAATCGAATCAAACAAGTTTGCAATTGCGTCATTGCAGGGCGTGACAGATTCAGAAATTGATTACCAAGTGTCGCTTTTCTCGCGCTACAGCGATTTAAAATATCGCCCAGATTATGCGGGTGATTTGGTTTTTAACGGTATTGCCTCAACTCTAAATCGCAGCAGTTTTGCTAATGGATTGCAGGGTGATTTTAGTTATGATTTAAATGAAACAAACACACTTCGTTCGGGGTTTTTTGCTAGCAATGACCAAGTAAAAAGTGCTACAGAAAACTGGGTTTTTGCATCTGATGGTTCTGGTGGTTACTTGAATACTCCATTTAGAATTGATGAAGACTCAACCAAAAACTCACAACTGTTTGGTGGCTATTTGCAAAATGAATGGAAAGGAATTGATAAATTGACGATTAATTATGGCGCGCGATTTGATGCTGCAAGAGCTTATGTTAATGAAAGTCAACTTAGCCCAAGGTTTGGTGCGCTTTATGATTTAACTAAGCAAACCAAGATTCATGCTGGATTTGCTCGTTATTTTACGCCGCCACCAACTTCAGCAATTTCTGAAACCACTCGCTCGAAATTTGCTGACACCAGCAATGCTTCTGAAAGCGAAACTAACTCTAAAGTAAAGGCGGAGCGCACCAATTATTATGATGTAGGAATTTCTCACCAAATTTCTCCGCATTTAACTTTGGCTTTAGATGGCTATTACAAAGAAATGAAAAACCTGCTTGATGAGCATCAATTTGGTAATTCGTTAATTTTTACGCCGTTTAACTATCAGCGCGGTAAAGCTTATGGCGTTGAGTTTAAGGCTGATTACAGAAAAGATAAATTTGATTCTTACTTTAATTTTTCTGCTCAAAACGCTTGGGGAAAAAATATTGTTTCAGGTCAATATATTCACGATGCTGACGAGCTTGATTATGTTGCAAATAACAAGATCACGCTTGATCACAGTCAAACCTACACAATCTCGGGCGGCGCGTCTTATTTGTTCTTGGGCACAAAATACAGCGCGGATGCAATTTATGGTTCGGGTTTGCGCACAGGAGACAACAATCTAAACACTATGCCAGCCTATCTTCAGGTTAATGGACATGTTTCGCGTGATGTTATTTTGGGTGCAGCAGGAAAAGTTAATCTAAGGCTGTCTCTGGTAAATATTTTTGACGAAGTTTATCAAATCAGCAACGGCTCAGGCATTGGAATTGGTGCCTCACAATATGGCCCAAGACGCACGGCTTATTTAATGGCTGTTAAGTCGTTTTAAGCTAAATGAACCTAAAATTAATGCAGGATGAATTGGCAATAGTCAATTCATCCAACGCTTTCTGGCAAAAGCTAGATAGCGATTTTTCTCGCGCTTCTTGTGGTGGTCACAATCATGGTAAAGGTGAACAGCATTTTCACATGGCGGGAAATTTTTTGGTAGCACAAGATAAAATCTCTGAGGCGATTTCTACAGTTTTTGGTGATGGGTTTGATTCTGCAAATTCCGATCACAGAGATCATCTTTTTGTACTTGCCGCAGTTCAGAAAGCTCAAGATCAAATAACTGGCGGCAAAGATTTCGTCTCCCAAAGAACCAAAGATTTTAATAATCATTTCAACATTTCAGATGATTTGTTGGGCAAAAAAATTGCCGGCGAAATTATTGCAATGCCAGATGCTAAAAAATATTTGGTAAAAAAATTTCATCTTGATAACACTTGGGCTAAAGCCAATGTGATAAGAGCAAGTCGAGAAGCCGCGTTAACAAAAGCTGGAAAGTTAGTGGATTTGGGCTTTAAAGGCATGGTAAATCCCTTGGTTGAAATTGCTCAGTCAACTTACAGGGCAGCACCTTCATTGGCTGTTGCGGGATTAGCTTTGGGAACGGCGCAGATGATTTTGCGATCTGCTGGCGATCAAGAAAGTGCTAATAAACTGCGAGATAATATTGGCGCCTCGACTGAAGCAGCAGCGTTTTTTGTTTTGGTAAATGGTGTTTTAGAAAATTTATCACACTCGTTTATTTTGGCGGCTCCTGCATTTGCAACTGTTGCAGCTTATGATGCGGCGCATCCAAGCTTTAAAAGGATTTATGATTATTTTAGAGGCCCCGTGGTTGAAGAGGTGGCGCAGTCAGGCACAGGTTATGTTGATGTTAATCTTAATCTTGAGGATATTTATCCTGAAGATGGGGCTAGTAAAGAAAATCAGGAGATTAATCTTCTGCAGCCCAATCCCGTGGTTGAAAATTCTGTTAATGTTAATCTTGAAATTGGGCTTAATGGAGTAAATAATCTTAATCTTAATCTTGCTGATCTTGCTAATCTTGATCTTGGGGATATTTATCTTAAAGATGAGGTTAGTAAAAAAAATCAGGAGATTAATCTTTCGCAGCTCAATGTTGAAGAGGTGGCGCAGTCAGACACAGGTTATGTTGATCTTGAACTTGGGCGTAGTAAAAAAAATCCGGAAATTCTTGGATCATTTTCTCACTCCTCTAATAAGGCGATTAATCTTCTGCAGCGCGCTAAATCTTTTATCTATGAAGACGGTATGTGGCTTGGCTTGCGCAAGCATCAGCTGGCATATAAAGATAATGGCTTGGAAGTTGAATTAAAAACCAAAATTCAAGAACTAATTACGGCTGTAATAACAAATCCATTGCAGCTAAATAAACTGTTTCAACAAGATTTTAATCAAACTTTGTGCGATAGTTTTGTAATGCTTCAGGCTTATTTGGAGGTTTATCGCAAAAATAATCCGGCAAGTGGAGTTGATAAATTTGTTGAAGAGTTTTGTGACTATTTTTCGCGCGATGCGGTTTTGCTTTCAGAGCCTTCAGAAAATGCAAAGAGGGCGGCTTTTTATTGTAAATCGCATGCTGGCTTAGTTTCTTTTGAAGAGCGCATCAAAGAATCTTTGCCGCACATGCCAACAGGGCAGCAAGTGCTTCTGATAGCTTCAGTTATTGGTGCTCTATATTCTGCAAGTGCAATTTACAAAGCGGCAACTGGCCAAGAAGAGGCTTATTCTGACTATGTTACAAATTTTCCAGATCATCTTTTTAAGTGGTTGCAGCTTGACCAAATGTATCAAAATATGGGTGGAGGAGCTGAGGCAACTGAAGCTTTTAAAGATTTTTTTGCTGGGTTTAATTTGGCAGAAAACTCAACCCATTTGGGAATTGCGGTAGCTCCTTTTGCGGCATATTCACAAATGGGTTCAAAAATGTTTGAGGGCATAACGCATAAGCCAATAAATTATTTGGCTTATGCGGCAGATATGGCAAATTCTTACGCAACAGCTATTGGTGATTGGTTTAGGAGTCCTGCTGCATTAGCACCAGCGCCGGAAGCCCCGAAAAACTATGAAGAAATTAATGCTTCGGTTGATGTTTCAACTCAAACTGAGGCTGCGAAAGTTGCACCAGCCCCGGAATACAAGGAAAACTATGAAGAAATTAATGCTTCGGTTGATGTTTCAACTCAAAATGAGGCTGCGAATAAAAAGATTGATCTGAAGGAGATGACTTATTGTGGTCAGACTAAGATTACTAAAGCTCAGGTAAAGCCTAAAGCTAAGATTTCAAAGCCTAAAGCTAACAATTTTAGTTCCCATCTTTGTAATGACCCTGGGTGTAATTTCAAATCCTAAAGCTAACAATTTGAGTTCCCATCTTTGTAATGACCCTGGGTGTATACATTTTTAATACGATAAAATTTTCAGGGCAAACTTCATAACAAGTTTGTCCTGAGAATCTAAAATAAAGTTAAGATATATCTAGATATTAATGAAGACTCGTACTCTAAGTGTTGTCGCCGCCTTCACCATTCACGCCTTATTGGCCATCGCTCTTTATTATTCAGTCTCCGCCAAATTCACAGCCCCACAAACAGTAGTTGCAATAAATATCCTCTCCCTTGGTGAAAATGCCGAATCAGGAAAAGTTTCAAGCAAAGAAACTTCCAGCAAAATTTCAAATTCAGAAAGAAAAGAAAGCAGCATAAAATATCACCAACATTCAGCAGAAGAAACACAGACGAAAAATTCTGAAAACCACAAAAACACCCCCCAAAAAGCCGCTCTAATTTACAATCCCTTACCAAAAATTCCTGATGACCTGCGCGAAGAAGCCTTCAACAACTACGCCATTGCGCGTTTCAAAATTGCCAAAGATGGCACAGCCACAGTTGAATTAATCAAACCTTGCAGCAACCCGCGATTAAATAATTTGTTATTGAAAAACCTAAAAACATGGAAATTCGCCGCTAGCAACAGCGAATCAACTCAGGAAATTCGTGTGAATTTTAAAGTAGAATAATTCTGCGCTATTTATAATCAGATCATCTTAAAAGAAGATGTTTTCTGATCTAAAAATTTCATCAGCACAAAAGACAATAAAAAAGGCGGACTCGTAAGTCCGCCTCAAATTTTATGCGTCTCTTTTTGACAGAGACACTTGTTACCAGCTTGACTGCAAATTCCCATAAGAGCCAAATTGATGAGATCAATATTTTTATAATTTTTTAATGAGCAACTTTTTTTTCTAACCAAGCCTAAATTTATGCAAAACACTTCAAAACAAAGTTACCGATTAGGACTTGATCTTGGCACCAACTCAATTGGCTGGGCGATGCTGGCTTTGAATCAAGAAAATCAGCCTTACAAAATTTTGGATGCGGGTGTAAGAATTTTTTCGGATGGCAGAAATCCCAAAAAAGAACCGCTTGCCGTCGCCAGAAGAACAGCGCGAGGAATGCGCCGCCGCCGCGATCGCTTTTTGGCAAGAAAATCAAAACTGATGAATTGCTTGGTTAATCTTGAATTAATGCCCAAAGATGAAATTGAGCGCAAAAAATTAGAATCACTAAATCCTTACGAACTTAGATGCAAAGCACTTTATCAAGCAACAGACCTGAGCGCATGAGCTTGGTTACAAACCAAGTCTAGCCGAGGTTTTGAGTTAGAATAAAATTTTCTAAAACCAAAAATGTAATGAATTCTTATGGAAACTTTTTTCACAATCTATGAACACGCTTTCTCTGTATTTGGAGCCATAGTAAAAATGTTTTATTTACATAAGCCAAAAATTTATGCGGAGCTAAAGGTTGATCGGAAAGATTTTTTTATAGCACCACATTATCAGCCTTCTTGGAGCTTTATTGTTGTGGAGGTAACAAATCGAGACTCGATGTCAGTTCAAATTGAAATTGATTCCTTTAAAAAAGAGAGTGGAGAGGTTTGGTTTCCAATTGATTTCCAAGATGATTCTGGATTTCCTCACCCATTAGAAGATATTGTAGATCAGTATTATACCGACAAAGGTGATAGCGAATCGTGCAATCCATTGAAAAAAGAGATGAAGGAATACCCGGTTTTGATTAATTCTGGCGAATCAAAAAAGTTTTATCTCATGGTAGAAAAGGAATATATCGGCTCTTTTTCTAACCCAAGATTAATGAAAAAAATACTCATCCGAGTTGGCTTATTCTCTTTGTGCTATAGACCAAAAATTACCCTCTATAATAAATTTATTTTTAGGATGAGATTTTTCGAAGGATTAAAGACTAAGATTATAAATTCCGTTTCAGCAAAATGACCGAATATTTGTATCACTACACAAGTCTAGAAGGGTTAAAGGGTATTTTAGAAAGTGATTGCCTTTGGGCTACTGACGCCTTCAAAAGCAATGATCTTACCGAGATAAGATTTGGAAGTGAAATTTTAAAAAAGAAATTAATTGAGTCTGGAATTAGTAGAAATGATGCCGAGAAATTTATTGAAGTTATTTATAAAGAGATCAAAGAAAAAGCAGAAGGGTTTTTTCTAACCTGTTTTTCTGGAGTGATTAAAGATAAATACCGAGAAGATAATGGGGTATTAAGCCAGTGGCGAGGTTATGGTTCTTATGCAATAAAATTTGATCAAGAGAAATTAAAAAATTTTATTGCGAAAGAAGGTTCTACAAAAACAGAAGGTTCTGTAAAAGATTGGTTTGGAATCGCTGATTTTGATGATGGGGTTAAGTATTTTGATCCAATGGGAAATTGCTCTGCAGGATATTTTAAGAAACATTTTGTCTCGCTAAAAGAAGCCGCTCTTTTAAAAGAGAAATTTTTAGAACTTAAGGAAGATGACTTTAAAAAAGTTATCGAAAATTTTTGCATATGCCTCCTCCTTTCAAAGCATGTTGGCTTTGAGGAAGAATTAGAGAGGCGTTGCGCCTACATTGTTTGGAAGGGTGACGAAGAAATAAAAGAAGTAACCAAGATCTATTCTGATGAATCTGGCAAAAGATACATAAAAAGATTTGTTGGCGGAATAAATAATGCGATTGAGAGCGTTATAATTGGCCCAATGTCTGATGCGGATTACAAGGTTGGCGAGATATTTTTATCCAAGCGTAAAATAAAATTTCGCAGATCCGAAACGCCATTCTTAAACTTAAAGAAGTCGAACTAACCAAAATTTTCGATTCAGGCGCCATTTTAAAAACAACTTAAAGAAAATTAATGACCAGCCGCATCATTGAAATTTCCGATCCGCTAGTTTCGCTTTCAATGTTGCGTGGTTTTTTGTTGGTGAAGGTTGAAGGCGTTGAAAAAGCCCGCATTTCTTTTGTAGATATTGGCTTTTAATTTTGAATGGAACTGGCGCCACAATCACCACCAACTTGCTTAATTCTTTGCTGGAAGCGGGCGTGATGATTGTGGTTTTGGGTGCAAATTATTTGCCTTCGGGAATTTTTTATCCCACCAATCCGCATTATTTGCATAAGCAAAAAATCAATCTGCAAATTCAATCTTCAAAGCCGCTTGAAAAAAGGCTTTGGCAACAAGTGGTAAAAGCTAAAATTTTAAATCAGGCGACAATTCTTTCGCATTTTAGCGGCGAAGACGAAAAGCAACTTTTTGAGTTAGCAAAAAAAGTAAGTTCAGGCGACAAAGAAAATTTTGAGGCGCAAGCGGCAAAAAAATATTGGCAAAAACTTTTTGGATCAAATTTTAGAAGAGATCACAATGCGCAAGGCATTAATTCTATGCTTAATTATGGTTATGCAATTCTAAGATCGGCAACGGCTAGAGCAATTTTTTCTAGTGGTTTGCATCCTGCGATTGGAATTCATCACAGCAACCAAGAAAATGCTTTTTGTTTAGTCGATGATTTGATGGAGCCTTTTAGGCCGATAGTTGATTTTGTAGTAAAAAAAATTTCTGAAGATAATCAAGAAATCAAAGAACTAACGCCTGAAATAAAAAAATCTTTAACTAAAATTTTAAACTTAGATTTATCAACATCGGCTGGCACAACGCCAATTAGCAACTGTCTCATCAGGCTTTGCCAATCTTTCGTAAACAGCCTTGAAAGTGGAGAAATAAAATTAGATTTTCCGCTTTCGCCATTACCTATACCAAACTAAAAATCTATTGATCGCATTAGCTTCATCTTTTTGGTAAAAATTAAAACTTAAAAAAACCAGCGGTATATTGATACAGCAAGTTTTTTTAAGTTTTAATTTTCCCTCAAAAATACTTTGCTACTGCGATCAATAG
>CAMCME010000008.1 GCA_945875925.1 Rickettsia typhi
TTAGCTATATTGCCCGAGATAAATTGGTTTTGGTGACTTCCAAAAATAATACCAATATTGACGGAAGATTATTGAAAAAAGACATTAGCTTAAGTGAAGCTATTAAAATTCTAGATGAAAACAGGGCAACATTGATAATCGATCAAGAAGGAAGTTCGTCAGAGAAATATAGCAGCGAATTGATTCAATCTTTGAATCTTACTGGCGACAAGTTGTCGTTAGTAAAAAAATTGAAGGAAGATAAGGCATCAATCTTAAACTCTCTTAAAGAAAGCCCTGATCATTTCGTGATGGTAGTATCGAGCCAGATTAAAAATAGACAAGATTTAGCCATTTTGTCTTCAGCAAAAGAAGATAGAATCTTCTATCAAGCTTTGGTAATTGCTGGAGACAATATGGAGTCGGCGCGCGAATTCTTAAAATTCTTAAAAAGCAACACAGCCAGAGCTGAGCTCAGACATAACGGATTCATTACTGATTAGTTTTTTTCACTTTCAGTAACACCAGATCATGACCTTTTCTCTTCAAAACTTCGAAGTGATATCCCTCTTCTACAAAAACTTCTTTCTCTTCGGGAATTCTACCAAGTCTGCTAATCACAAAGGCCGCCAAATTATAGGCGTCACCATCTTCCGCTAAATCCCAATCTAACTTTTTGTTAATATCGCGAATTAAAGTTTTTCCGACAATTTTGCAAAAACCACTTTTGGTCTTGATAATATTGATTTCAGAGCCGTCATCTTGCTCTTTTATTTCGCCAACAATTTCTTCCAAAATATCTTCCAGCGTTACAAGTCCAAGGAAAGAACCATACTCATCGATAACTAAAGCCAATCTTTTTTTCTTTTTTCTGAAAGCGAATAATTGAGCTCTTAGGCTGTTAGTATCAGGCACAAACCAAGCTTCGGTGGTGATTGATTTTAGATCAAACTTTTCCAGATCCTTACCATCTTTATAAAAGTGCAAAGCTTTAAGCAATTTTCTCACATTCAAAATCGCCACGATATTTTCTTTATTGCCTTTCCAAAGAGGAATTCTGGTATAGCTGATTGTGAGGGCTTGTTTGATTAGTTCTTTAATCGGCAAATCAATATTGATCGATTCTACATCTTTGCGATGAACCATAATTTCGCTGATCTCGGTGTCGGCCAGATCAAGCACGCCATCAATCATGTCTTTGTCATATTTATATATTGAACCTTCTAAATGCTTAAGATTGATGGTGTCGCGAATTTCCTCTAATTCAGAAGATGAAGATTGTGTCTTCTGAATTGGCTTGGCCAAAATCAGATTAATAAATTTCTGAATCGAATCAGTAATTGGGAAAAATATTGTTACCAAAATATTAATGATGGGAGCAAAAGTTAAAGCGATGCTGTCGGGCGCTTTTATGGCGTAAGTTTTTGGCAAAACTTCAGCGAAAACTATCACTAATATCGTCATTGAAACAGTTGCGTAAACCAAACCTGAATCACCAAATAATCTGATGAGAACGCTGGTTGCCATGGCAGAAGCTAAAATATTCACAGCATTGTTTCCAAGCAACATGGTGCTGATGACTTTCTCGCGATTTTTTAAAAGACTTTCGAGAATTTTTGCTTTTTTATTTCCTTCATTTTTCAAACGATGAACCTTAGCGCGTGAAGTTGCTGTGATGGCGGTTTCAAAGCAGGAAAAAAGTCCAGAAACAATTATTAATGCTATAACTACAAACAGATAAATCTGCGTCTCTTCGTCCATAAATTTAAAATTAGATTCGGTTAAAATTCACTCTGGGGTCAATAAACCTATAAGTAAAATCACTTATAATTGAAGTTATCAATCCAATTAAAGTAAAAAAATAAAGAGTACCAAACATCACAGGATAGTCGCGCGAAACCGCAGCTTCAAATCCTAGAAGTCCAAGTCCATCTAAAGAAAATATCACTTCAATCAACATTGATCCAGTAAATAAAATGCTGATTACGGCCGCAGGAAATCCAGCGATGACGATCATCATGGCATTGCGAAAAACATGTTTATATAAAGTTGCCTTCTCACTTAAACCCTTGGCGTAAGCGGTTAAAACATATTGTTTATTAATTTCTTCCAGAAAAGAATTTTTGCAAAAAAATGTTAAAGAAGCAAATCCACCAACAACCATTGCGATAATTGGTAAAGCCATATGCCAAAAATAATCAGCAATTTTTTGCCACCAATTTAAATCTTGAAAATTTTCCGAAACCAGGCCGCGCAAGGGGAAAATGCTTAAGAAATTTCCACCAGCAAAAATTATGATTAGTAAAATTGCAAATAAAAATGATGGGATCGCATGCCCCACAATCACCACAGAACTGCTGATAATGTCAAATTTTGATCCGTCATTAACTGCCTTTTTTATACCCAGTGGAATTGAAACTAAATAGACTAACAATGTACTCCAAAGGCCAATGGAAATTGATACGGGCAATTTCTGCCAGATTAAATCAATGACTTTTTTATCTTGATAAAAACTAGTGCCAAAATCAAAAATAATAAATTTTTTCACCATCAGCCAAAATCTTTGCCATAAAGGCAAATCAAAGCCGTAAAGCTTTTCGATTTTGGCAATTATTTCAGGATCAATTCCTGCAGAGCCTCGATATTTAAGGTTGGAATCGGAGGTGAAATTTTGTTGATTGCTTGGAGAAATTCCTTGCACTGAAACCTCGCCTTTTAATTGCGTGGTATGATTTAGCTTGGCGATGAATTGCTCCACAGGACCACCTGGTGCGGTTTGGATGATCATGAAATTTATTAACATGATTACGAAAAGCGTGGGAAATATTAGGAGGAGGCGCTTTAGGAAGTAGAGGAGCATTTATTTAATATTTTTAATCGAATATGTCTCAACACGCTTCGTTGCTTTTCTCGCTGCGCTCGAAGACAACTCGCGCCAGGGCAAAAGAAGATAATTCTTACCCGTAAACGCTTCGTTGCTTTTCTCGCTGCGCTCGAAGACAACTCGCGCCAGGGCAAAAGCACAGCTTTTGCCCGTTTAAGGCTAAAAATGACCGTTTAGGTCATTTTTACGGCCCCATTAGGGCCGTCGCCTTAAACCCAATCAGGATCAGTCGCGCCTTCGTTAGATGGAGTTGGAACTTCAAACTCATAACCCGTAATAATATCAATTATGAAAAGTCTCGGCATGCTTTCTCTTCCATATTGCGCGCGTTTTTTGCTGTAAATTAAATAACGACCATTTGGTGACCATTTAGCGCCTTCCACAGAATAAGCGTTAGTCAGTAATTTTTCATTTTTACCATTTGCCGACATCACACCAATATAAAATTTACCAGCTTTGATTTTTGTGAAAGCAATCAAACTACCATCTGGCGACCAAACTGGTTTGGAATATGCGCCTCCTTCAGAACTAATTCTATTAACATTATCACCATCAGCATCCATAACATAAAGCTGTTGGCCTGAATCGCGATCTGATGCAAAAGCAATATATTTTGCATCGGGAGAATAAGCTGGCGTGGTGTCAATCGCCACGCTTTTGGTTAATCTTTTCGCCGTATTTGCCCCAATATTCATTTCATAAATATCACTATTTCCATCAACAATTGCCGAAAAAATAATAATTCCAGGATTTTTTGGATGAGTTGCTGCCGCAAATGTAGTAGCGTTAAAACCACCGATTTTTTTACTTTTTAAGCTTTTTAAATCGAGACTAAAAACCTGTGGACGATTTTCGAAATAACGCAGATAAAAAATTTCATCTCTTTTTTTAGAAAAAATTGGAGTTAGAGCTAACTCTCTGCCATCAGTTAAAATATGGTGATTCTCACCATCAAAATCGATGATATTAATTTTTTTAGTCAATTTATTAATCTGACCAACTTCTGAAACATAAAGAATTTTAGAACTGAAGTGGCCAATTTTTTCGTTGGCAATTGCCTTAAAAATTTCATCAGAAATTGTATTGGCCATTTTACGATAATTATCTTTTGAAGAAGAATAGAATTTACCAAAAAGCTGCCTTTGATCCATCACATCCCAAGTTCTAACTCTAGCTTCTAAATTTCCCGTCGCATCATAGTTAAAACTTCCGATCACAATAGCACCAATTCCACTATTGCTATATTTTTCAAAATTTGGAGTTGATTCGACAGTTAAAGATTCAGGCATCATGTTAGCTGTTGGCATTAATCCTTGTCCTGTCGCAGAAACAGCGCTAGAAATATTGGCTGAATTTATAACATCCATCTGCCCGTTTTGTTTAATAATTTCAAATAAATCGGTGGTCTTAAGATTTCTTCTGATGCGTTCGGCAATTTCGAAAGTATCAACTTTTAATTTTGGATCGGGAGAATCAAAACCAAAAAATAAAATTTTAGTTTTAGGAACTTCTTCATTTTTTACAGAGAATGAAACTGCCGCTGATGCTGGGTTCAAACTAGTTAATAGAAGATATATGGATAAAAAAATTCGTAAAATTTTCATTAATTTCAAAATTTATTTAAGTTATTCTTGGTTAAGAAATTAACCAAGAGTTTCAATTACAAGATTGTTATTAGTGTAAACACATAGATCTGCAGCAATTTTCATTGATCTTTTGATAATTTCTTCCGCTTCAATTCCATCAATTGAAATTAAGGCCCGCGCCGCAGCTAAAGCATAATTTCCACCAGATCCAATTGCTGTCACACCATCTTCTGGCTCTAAAACATCGCCATTTCCGGTAAGAACTAAAGAAATATCTTTATCAATTACAATCATCATTGCTTCCAAACGACGCAAATATTTGTCAGTGCGCCAATCTTTTGCAAGCTCTACACAAGCGCGCATCAGCTGATTTGGATATTGATCTAATTTTGATTCCAATCTTTCAAATAAAGTAAAAGCGTCTGCTGTTGCGCCCGCAAAACCACCAATTATTGAACCGTCGCCAAGTTTGCGAATTTTTCTGGCATTTGATTTTAAAACTGTTGATCCCAAAGAAACTTGTCCGTCGCCTGCAATTGTAACTTTACCATTTTTGCGCACTGAGAGAATGGTTGTGCCATATAATAAAGAGGAATTTTTGTGATCTAACATCTAGCGGATTTTTTAAGTTGAGAATTAGAAAGCTTTGCTGCTTATTTGGTGAACACTAGCGTTCGAGATGACAGTTTGTATTAGTAATATATTAAAAAAAACAAATTTTTCCTAAAAACCAATGAAAAAAATCTTACAAAAAAACTTTGCCATAATTTTCTTTTTAGGAATTGCTAGTGGATTGCCAATTGTATTGATTACAACAACCCTAAAAGCTTTGTTGGTTGATAAAGGATTTGATTTAAAAACTATCGGGTTTTTTTCTTTGGTTACTATGCCATACACATTCAAATTCTTCTTCGCGCCAATTATAGATTCATTTGGAATACCGATTTTAACTAAGCTTTTCGGTCAAAGAAGGTCTTGGATAATTTTGACTCAAACATTTTTAGTTATTTTTATTTCTACTTTAGGAATTGCGGGAGTTATTGGTAGCCTGAGTGCTATCGGAACTTTCTCGCTTTTATTGGGTTTTGCTTCAGCAAGTCAGGATCTTGTGATTGATGCTTATCGTATTGAATTAATTAATCGTGAAGAATTAATTAAAAAAGAAGATCAAGGTTTGGTCGCTAGTTTTTATGTTTATGGCTATCGAATCGGCATGCTAATTTCTGGTGCCGGCGCTTTAATTTTAGCTGAAATAATGTCTTGGGATGCAGTTTATTTTATTATGGCCGGATTCATGGCTTCTTTCCTTGTAACCACATTAATTGCCGATGATATTGAGAAAAATTGGAAGCAAAAGAAATATAGCTTTTTATCTTGGCTTGGCGAATCGGTAATTAATCCATTCAAAGATTTCGCTAAGCATTCCAAATGGATGATGATTTTATCTTTCATTATTTGTTTCAAACTTAGTGATGTTTTTGCTGGAAATTTAACTTTGCCGTTTTTGCTAGAAATTGGTTTTAGCAAAATTGAATATGCCAGCATTGTGAAAACTTTCGGATTATTTGCGACTTTATTTGGAGTTTTTGCGGGCGGATTTTTGGTGAAAAAATTTGGCCTCATAAAAAGTCTATGGATTGCAGCTTTAGCACAAATGCTTTCGAACTTAGCTTTTTCTTATCTATCAACAATTGGTCATAATTCCGAAACACTTTATTTCGTAATTTTTATCGAGAATTTTAGCGGCGGAATTGGTGATTCAGTTTTTGTAGCTTATTTAAGCAGCCTTTGCAGCATTGCTTTCAGCGCAACTCAATATGCTCTATTATCTTCTAGCGCAACTTTGGCACGCAGCCTTTTTTCATCAAGCGCTGGAATATTTGCCACTGCTTTAGGCTGGTATAATTTCTTTATCTTCTCAACCTTACTTGCAATTCCGGGATTGATTTTTTTGCTGTTATTAACAAAAAATAAAAAGCAATTGTCATAGAAGTCTTGCTTTACTGATTCTAGTAATAAAAATGGCAAAAAATCTTCCTTAAAAGGTCCGCTGCAAATCAAAAACTTCTTAGAAACTTTTGATTTGCAACAGCACTTTAAAAAACCTTACGCAATCCAAGAAATGTTGAGACTTTCTACAGTCAAGCCTTCAAAAGAAAAAGTTATAAAATATGAGGTTTCAGAAGCGCATTTTATTCCATATAAATGCCATTGGAATTCTAACACTATTTTAACTTACAAAGAAGAGCTTGTTCGCGTCATAAAAATAAAAGGTTTTGCCTTCGAAACTGCTGATGACATTGATATCGATTTGAAAAAAAATGCCCGAAACAACCTGTTAAAAGGTATGGCTTCTGGCAACTTCTCACTTTATTTCCACACTCTACGCCGCAAAGAAAAAGGCTTTCCTGATGGCGACATGCCAGATTTATTTTCGCAGCGTGTTAATCGCGAATGGGCTGCAAAACACTCAGATGACAGAACTTTTATCAATGAACATTATTTTACCATAGTTCGCGGTTCAGATAAATCTGGCGCTGCGGTTCTAGAACATATAGCCAAAAAGCTTCAACATAAAGCAGATAAATCTTCTTGGGAAAATTACATGCGTGAAGCTTTCGACGAGCTTGATGAAATGACCGAAAGAATTTTGAACGGTTTTGGTAATTATGGCCCTGAATTGCTTGGTCTTTCTGAAAATGAAAATTGTATTACTTCTGAAGTTTTAGAATTTTTATCTCGTTTAGTTAATTGCGGATATTCACAATCAATCTCCGTTCCTTTAGGCCCTCTTTCGCATCACTTGCCAATTAGCCGACTTTATTTTGGAAATAAATCTATTGAGGCTCATCACCCAACTGGCATCAAATATGCGGGGATTGTGGCAATTAAAGAATATCGCCCCTCAACTCACGCTGGCGTGTTTGACGGCTTCATGCAAATGCCTTTTGAATTAATCATCAGCCAATCATTTTCTTTCATTAATAGAATGATTGCGATTAGCTCGATGCAATTGCAACAAAGACGATTAGTGCAATCAGAAGATGTGGCAGTTTCACAAATTCAAGAAATTGACTCAGCACTTGATTCGGCGATGAGTGGTGAATTTGGCTTCGGCAATCACCATATGACAATTCTATGCATTGAAGATACGCCAAAATCTTTAGAAAGTGCGCTTTCTTTGTCTGTTGTAGAACTTTCAAACTCAGGTATTACGGGAGTTCGTGAAAAATTAAATTTAGAGCCAGCTTATTGGGCGCAACTTCCTTCTAACCAAGAATATATGGCGAGAAGAAGTACGGTAAATACTTTCAATATTTCCGCCTTCGCATCATTTCACAATTATCCATCAGGTAAAAGAAAAAAGAACCATTGGGGAGATGCGGTTACAGTTTTAAACACCGTTTCTGGAACCCCTTACTTCTTCAGTTTTCATGTGCGAGATGTTGGCCATACCATGATTATTGGACCGACCGGTGCGGGTAAAACGGTGTTGCTAAACTTCTTATGTGCGCAGTGTCAGAAATTTAAAGGTCGTTTATTTTTCTTCGATAAAGATCGCGGTGCCGAAATTTTCATTCGCGCCATTAGTGGTCGTTACATGACTCCAGATGCAGCAAAAACTTCCGGCTTCAATCCATTCCAACTTGAAGATAGTGCAGAAAACCGAACTTTCTTAATCGAATTTTTGAAAGTTTTAGTAACTGTTGGTGACGCGCCGCTTCCGGCTCACGAAGTTGAAAGAATTAATGAAGCAGTTAACGGTAATTACAAACTTCCTAAGTCACAAAGAAGATTGCGCAACATCGCTGCCTTCATGGGTTTAAGTGGACCTGGAACTTTAGCAGGAAGACTTGCAATGTGGCATTCTGATGGTTCACACGCCAAGTTATTTGACAATATGGAAGATCGTCTCGACTTCTCTTCAGCGCGCTCTTTCGGGATTGAAATGGCAGAAATTTTGAAAGACAAATCTAGTTTAGGTCCAGTTCTACTTTATCTATTCCATCGTATTCAAACTTCGCTTGATGGCTCACCAACCATGATCGTTTTGGATGAAGCTTGGGCCTTAATTGGTAATCCAATTTTCGCACCTAAAATTAAAGATTGGCTGAAAGTATTAAGAAAATTAAATACCTTCGTAGTTTTTGCGACACAGTCAGTAGAAGATGCGGCGAAAAGTAGTATTTCTGATACCCTGGTTCAACAAACTTCAACGCAAATTTTCTTACCCAACTTAAAAGCTACCGTATTATATCGTGAAGTATTTATGCTTTCAGAACGCGAATTTAGCTTGGTGAAAACCACAGATCCTTCAAGCCGCTTTTTCTTGGTTAAACAAGATAATGATGGCGTTATTGCAAGAATCGATTTGGGCGGTATGGATGAAGTGATTAGAGTTCTTTCTGCTCGTATTGACACAGTGTTAATTATGGATCAGGCTATGGAAGAAGTTGGTGAAAATCCTGATGATTGGTTGCCACTTTTCTTCAAAAGAACAGGAAGATAGTTACAATTTAGATGCGCTTCAGAAGCACAAATTTGGTAAATAAAAAAGCAAAATATTTAAGTTTTAGTGAAAATTTTTAATCAAAGAATCATCAAAAAAAGCTTTCAGTCGCTGCTTATTATTGCCATTTTTTTTAGCTTTATTTCTGCACCAAATAACTCCTATGCTGCTGATTATCAATATGGTCCAGACCATTTTCGATCTTGTGATTCCAGTGGAAATCACGGTGGTATAGAATTTGATCCAGCCAAAAGTAAAGATATTCTTTTTGTTTTAGATAATCCGGTGTGCCTCGCAGTTGTACTTGGTCCTTACGCTCTAGTTAAAGGCTTAATTGCAACAATGAATAATTTTTGCGATAGTGGAGATAAATATCCAAGACCCCTTCCTTCGCCATTTCAAGATGCGATAGATTTTGCTAGAGCCGCATCAAAATCTGGCAGTTCTCCCGCCTGCGCAAATGCATACGGCGCAGCACTAAGCTCTTATGCAGGATTTGTAATTGCGCTTGCAACAGCTTATGGAGCGGCCACAATCGCTTATGACCATTCATCTATATGTGGATCTAACTGGTTAAAACCTAGCACAACAAGTTATAACATTAGTGTGGCAAATTATAAAAATACGGTTGAGCAAGCTGTGAAAGGTTATATCACGGCTAAAAATGACACTCAACTTAGTTTGAGTAATAAAACTTATCGTGAATGGTATTATGGTGGAGTTGAAGTTGATGATAATCCGAATACAGGTAGCACTTGTAGAGATGTTACACAGCCTAAAGTTAACGGATCATATCCACCACAAAAATATTATTTGAGGGGCACACAAGCAGGTAATTTCAATTGTCAAAAATATAATCCTCTGACTTTTGATTTTAGTGCAATGTCTGATCCACCATCGCAAAGTGATGTTTTAAAGGCATTCAATTGCTGTAAAGATAGAAGCTCAGATTATATTTGTATCAAAACCTCAGACGGCACGGATGAATCTTCAACATTTTGTCAATCCGGTGCTAACTGTATTTTACATGGCATTACTTATTCAGTAGCGCCAATTGATGATGGCAGAATGTTATGTGCTGAATCTTATAGCGTATGTCCTTATAACTTCTCTATTGGTGGCGGCTCACAACAATGCGATTATTTCCAAGATGGAATTGTGGATAGTAAGGGCAATTTGACCATGATCACAGAAGATAATATTTCCAAAGGTCAATGCGCCAATAAAAGTGAAATTAGAAATGAAGATTGCACCTATAATGCCAAAGCTGGCCAATGCCGAAATTATTGCCAATATTTAACTAATTGCACCGTCACCAGCGGACAGCCTTATGTTTATGCCAGCGATTTAAATTCCCCTTATTTCTCGAGAGCTTGTTTAGATTTCACGGGAGATTCTCGTAATGATGTTTCTTACAATACCGGATTACTTGGCACCCAAAGACATTTCAGCGCACCAATTGCTCAATGCTTTAAAGAAACTATGGAAAATGTTTTCTATGATCGCGTTGGTCATAGTGTCTGTTTAGATGCTTATGAAAAACCAGATGAAGATGGAGTTTGTGCCAGCGGAAAATATGTAAATGATACTTTCATTTATCAGATGGGCCAACACACCATGTCTAAATCTTTCTTCGCCACTCTTCAAAGCAATCTTCAGACAGCAGTAAAAATGGTACTTACTCTGTCGATTATGTTCTATGGTATGAATGTTTTGCTTGGTGGCGGCGCTATCAAGAAAACTGAAATCTTGATGTATATTGTGAAGATTGGTTTGGTGCTTTATTTCTCAACTGGAGATGCTTGGCAAACTGTCTTCTTCGATGGTGTTTATAATGCTTCCTCGGTCTTCTCAGAATTAGTTTTCAAAATTGAAGTCAGCGCCCAAGAATCAGGGCGAGACGGCTGTCAATTTGGCGATATGACTTTTGCCGATGGAACTACTACGGTTGTATCTTCTGCCACTAGAGCCTATCCAGATGGCAAAGATTATCTGGCAATGTGGGATACTCTGGATTGTAAAATTGCCCGCTATTTAGGATTTGGTCCACAAGCCTCCACCGCCAATATTATCAGTCTGCTTTTTGCTGGCATGTTTACGGGAGTTTATGGACTTTATTTTGCGCTTGCCGTCATGTATTTCGGGCTATATCTGATCATGATAACTATAAGAGCGCTGCATATCTTCTTGTCTTCCGTAATGTCGATATTGATATTGGTTTATATCTCTCCTTTGATCATACCAATGGTGATGTTTAAAAGAACCAGCAACATTTTCTCCAGCTGGCTTTCTAACTTGATTGGCTTTTGTTTACAGCCGATGATTCTCTTTGCCTATATCGCAATTTTTATCACGGTATTAGATAAGACAACCATTGGCAGTGCCACTTTCCACGGCACTGGTCCTTCAAAAACCATATCTTGTGAAAAAGTTTGTAAAGATTTGAACGGCAATATCATAACCAGCAATCCAAACTGCGATGCACTTGGTCAAACTCTAGTTGATCCTTATAATGACAGTGTCGCCTGCTTAATTAATGTGAACAGCTTTGGAAAATTCCCTGGATTTGAACTTATTGGAGTGAGTATTCCAATCATTACTAATCTATTTAGTGGAGATGTTAAAGCCAAAATTCTTACCATGATGAAAGGGGCTTTTGTGATGTTCGTGCTCTGTCAATTCATGGATCAAATTGCCGAAATTGGTACTGACTTGGTAGGTGGTAAAGGCTTAAAATCTGAATCTTTCAACATTGCTGACATGAGAAAGAAAATCATGAAAGCTGCTCAAGGAGCGCAAGAAAGGTTCGCTGGCGGTTTAAGTCAACTAAGCAAAGCCACTCGAAGCAATTCCCAGAAAATGGCGGATTATGCCAATAAGGGCAATAAGCCGAAAGCTAAAGATCCATCTGCTGGAGCAAAAGATGATAAATCTGGTGGTGGCGATGATGGCGCAGCTCGAGGCGGCGGTAGTGCAAGTAGTGTAGAAATAGGCAGCGGCGGAGAAGGAGGAGGCGAAGAAAAAGGCGGCGGTGGCGAAGGAGGAGAATCTGGTGACAAAGGTGACGAAGGAGAAGGCGAAGAAAAATAGCAGTAAATAATTTTTGACAGCATTTGACAATTAGCCTAGGCTAAGTTTGAATCTGCGGGCTCAAATTATTTGATCTGTTTTCCTTCTCAAAACTCACCTCTAGAAATTCTCGAAATATATAAGAGATTTAGCGCGTGACTGTAAATTCAGCATTTTACGCCGATAAAGATTTTGAAATATAAGCTGTTATAGCTCAGCGGTAGAGCACTTCATTGGTAATGAAGAGGTCGCGGGTTCGATTCCCGCTAACAGCACCATTTTTTTATTAGCCTCAAAAAACTATCTCCATGCATTTACAATTTATTACCAAGAGCTTACGCAGCTTTGCAAAAATTGTCTTTGTGTTAGCAGCTCTTCTAATTTCGACTAATTCTTACGCTCAAGATTCTAAACCTCTTTCTCTTTCTGAATATTTAGAACAAGTAAAAGGCAATAACCTGAATTACAGAGCTTCTAACCAACAAAGTGAATCTTCAGAACTTCTAAAAAAGAAAGCCGATTTGGTCACCGCCATCAATCTTTTCGGGCTTGCCCAAACCAGCTTTTATCAACAAAATTCCGCAGCACAAATATTGCGTTACACCCAATATTACAACCAAACTTATCAATTAGGATTTACTCAAACTTCCAGCTTCGGTCTTAGCACCAAGCTTTATTATGTGATGAATAAATATACTTATAAAAATTTTAACACTTCCAATTTCCCCAATCCCTCTTTAGCCGCTTCCAACTATCAAACCAATCCCGTAATTCAACTTTCTTTGCCGCTTTGGCAAAATAGAATGGGCGCCTCAACTAAAGCCGCGCAAGATTCACTCTTATATCAAAATGAAGCTAATAAATTAAGCGCTCAAGCCACTTCTCTAAGTGCTTTAATTGAGGCCGAAAAAGCTTATTGGACTTTGGCTGCCAATAAAAGAATTGTAAAAATTCAAAAACTAACTTTGGAACAAGCCCAATCAATTTTAAAATATGTAACTAATCGCAACCGCATGAATCTTGGCGAAAAAGCCGATGTACTGCAAGCCAAAGCCTTGGTTGAACAAAAAACTCTTGAAGTAAGACAAGCCCAAAATGATGAAAGAATTGCCGCGCGAAATTTCAATAAACAGAGATTCGTAGATTCTGATCAAGTGAGTGACGAAATTGCAGAAATAGATTCTAAAAAACTAGAAAATTATGTTTCTACCAAAGTTAGAGCCGGACATAGACTAGATATAAAATCGGCAGAAGCCCAAATGAAAACCGCTGTGGCCAATGCCAAAATCGAAGAAGAAAATAATAAACCAGCTTTAAATTTAACTGGCTCTTACGCTTTTAAAGGAATTGAAAGTGGACTAAATACTGCCGCCACCAGATCTTTTGACGCGAAAGGTGAAGAAGGTGCAATTGGTGTAAATTTCACCATGCCCATCAATATTGGCTTATCTTCTGACATTCGCCAAGGTGCGGTGAAAAGCGCTTCTTCAGCTAAAATGGTCTATAATAAAAAGCTTTTTGATCAAGATAATGACTGGAACAATTTAATCCAAAATTTAGAAAATTATAAAGAAAATTTAGCTCTTTCAAAAAGAATTGAAGCCGCCCAAAAAGCTAAAGTTGAAAATGAACGAGGCCTTTTAAAACAAGGTCGCACCACCACTTATCAAGTTTTGCTTTTTGAACAAGAATATACCAAATCGATGCTCACAACTGTGCAAATTTCTTATCAGATTTTAAGCTTAATTGCTGACAAAAGATTATATCAAGGTGCCACCGCCTACGAGACAAACGCAAAATAAAATCACATGAATTTAGTTGATCTATCCATAAAAAGACCCGCTTTCATAAGCTGTATCATGATTGTCATCATCACAGTTGGTATTATTTGTTTTAAGAAGATGGATGTAGATCTATTTCCAGATGTTGATATTCCAACAATTTTTATCTCTACTTCCTACGAAGGCGCAGGGCCTGCTGAAATTGAAAGTCTAGTTACCAAACCTCTCGAAGAAGAAATTAGCACAATTTCTGGTATCAAAAGACTCACTTCTAAAAGTTTAAAAGACACCAGCCAAATCATCGTCAATTTCTATCAAGGCACTGATATTAAAGATGCCCAACAGCAAATTCGCGATAAGATCAGCCAAACCAAACCTAAATTGCCTGATGATGTTGAAGATTCGATAATTCGTCGTTTAGATCCTTCCGATCAGCCAATCATGACCATTTCTTTAAATGCCGATTTATCTCAAGGCGAACTTTACGACATAGCCGATCAATTTGTGTCACCAAGAATTGAACAAGCCAGCAGCGTGGGTATGGTGGAAATTTTGGGTGGTCGCAAACGCGAAATCCAAGTTTTTTTAGATCAGAAAAAATTACGAGATCGTCAAATTCCACTTTCTCAAGTTAAAAATCGTTTGGCCGCTTCTGGTAAAAATATTCCAATTGGCAAAGCTGACCAAGCTGGTAAAGAGTTGGTTTTTCGCAATAATAGTGAATTTAACCAAATTAACCAAATTGAGAATGCCATCGTGAATTTCTATTCCAATGAAGTTCCAACCAGAATTTCGGACATTGGTAAAGTTGTGGATGGTTTGGAAGATGAAAAATCGCGCGCTTTTGTAAACGGCCAGAAGGCTTTATTCATCGATATTTACCGCCAATCAGATTCTAATATTATCGCGGTGGTTGATAGCGTGAATAAACAAATTACCAAGATGCAAAAAGAATTTGCGTCAATGAAAGGCAAGCCTGAAATCAAGGTGGTGAAGAATTCCAGCGTTTATATTAAAAATAATGTCAAAGATGTTTATGAGGCAATTGCCATTTCCATCATTCTCACAGTCACTGTTGTATTTCTGTTTTTGGCTAATAGCCGCGCCACTTTAATAACTGCAATTGCGCTGCCAATTTCACTGATCAGCTCTTTCATTTTAATGTATTTAGCCAATTTCTCGATCAATGTAATTTCACTTTTGGCCCTAAGTTTGGCCGTGGGTTTATTGGTTGATGACGCCATTGTAGTTACCGAAAATATCTATCGCAAAATTGAAAGCGGACTAACACCAAAACAAGCCGCCTCTGTTGGCACTAAAGAAATTCTAATGGCCGTGATCGCCATAACTTTAGTAGTAATTTCGGTTTTCACTCCCGTTGGATTCATGCAAGGAACTGTTGGACAATTTTTAAAACAATTTGGTCTGACCATGTCTTTTTCAATGCTGGTAAGCTTGTTCGTTGCCATCACCATCATTCCTGTTTTATGCGCTTATTTGTCGGGAACTGGAAAAGACAAGCGCAAAAAAGATTCTTTTATTTCCAGATTATTAGAAAAATTTGACCAATTTCAAACTTGGCTAGAAGTGCAATATGAAAGGATTTTGCGCTATTCAATTGATAGGCCAAAAATAATTTTGCTTATCACTTTAGCTGTTTTTGCCATCAGTATTTTATCAGCAAAATTCGTACCAAAAACTTTCACCGCTGAAAATGATAATGGTGAAGTTATTATCACTCTAGAGTTAGCGGCCGATGCTAATTTGGACAATACCAATAGCGTGGCGAAAGAAATTGATGAAATTGTGAGAAAAAATAAGGAAGTTGAATTAACCGCTTTAACTGTGGGCGCTGCTGGCTCAAGCCAATCTAACAAAGCTAATCTTTACATCAGATTAAAAAGTGGTGACGAAAGAAATATCACCACTTCTGCTTTCAAACAAAAAACTCGCAAAGATTTAGCAAATTTTGCTTATGCCAATCCAATTGTAAAAGATTACGACCCTTCTAGTGGCGCGTCTCGCGGTCAGCCTTTTAATTTATTGTTAATATCTGCCAATCAAAAATTGCTTGAAGAATATAGCGCTAAATTAGCCACAAAACTTGCTGAAACTGGCAATTTAAAAGACATCGATTCTAGCAATAAAAGCACCCGCACCGAATTTCGGGTTAATATTAAAGAAGATAAAGCCAAATTATATGGCGCTAATCCCCAAACTGTCGGCGAAGAATTGCGCGGTTATGTTGAAGGATATGTTCCAAGTAAATTACGCCAAAATGATTTGGAATATGACATTCGAGTGCGCTTGCAAGCTGATCAGCAAGATTTGAAACAGAATTTTAATAATGTTTATGTGCCAAATATTAATCAAAAATTAATTCGACTTTCTGACATTGCTTATCCTTCCGAATCTCAGGAAGCCGCCACTATCAATCGTCAAGATCGTGGGCGTTATATTCAACTTTCAGCAAGTCTAGCGCCAAAAGCTGGCCTTGGTGATGTGATGGCCAACATCGAAACCACGTTTGTCAGTGAAGGAGATTTGAAATTACCACCAGAAATTCGTTATGTTTTTGTGGGCGATTCAGAAAATATGCAGGATTTACAGAATTCTATGGGTTCGGCTTTATTCTTAGCGGTGCTTTTCATCTATTTAATTTTGACCAGTCTTTACGAATCTTTCGTAACACCTTTAACAATTTTGCTGGCCTTGCCTTTGGCTTTGTGTGGAGCTTTCTTAGCACTTTTTGCAACAGGAGAATCTTTAAATATTTTTACAGTCTTAGGAATCTTTATGCTGCTTGGCGTGTCAGGCAAAAACTCCATTCTCTTAGTCGATTTCGCCAATCATTTAATTGAACAAGGCAAATCTCGCAAAGAAGCTTTAATTATGGCGGGAAGAACTCGCTTGCGCCCAATTTTAATGACATCTTTCGCGCTCATCGCTGGCACCGTACCAATCGCAATCGGCCTCAGCGAATCCTCAAAACCTCGAATCGCCATGGGAATCGCCATCATCGGCGGACTAATTTCTTCCACTATTTTAACTTTAGTGGTAGTGCCTGCTATATTTAGCTACATAGATCGCTTTAGAGTTTGGATAAAAAGCAAAGCCGCTAATTTTGTAGGAAATAAGGAGTAATTGGTATCTACCCTACTTTTACTCACAAAATATTTTTTGTTTGAGTGAGTTGTAATTGGTAAAACAATTATTAAGGAGGGAATCTTTAATTTCTCCCCTCCTTAAAAAGGAGTGGCTTTGATTGAGTTACTTAAAAATTATGCTGATCTAACCTAATTCGTCTCAACTGACATAATCGGCTTACCGCTTCTTACCAAAATATAACCCTCGTGAAATAGCGTAGAATAAGAATAAACCGTATCGCTGTAGCTGTAATAATAGCAGCCAAATAGTCCGGTTATTTTTGTTGAAGGTCCCGATATTTTTCTAGCACCAGCATGATCATAATACCACTTTGCCTCTTCGTTTTGGCGGCTTGAAGGAATTCCGCAGCCCATATTGCTGATCATATCTTCACATGATACAGCAATCAAAAAAATTCCCAGCAAAAATATTTTTTTCATTTTTTAAGTAAATTATATTTCCCGTATGTCCATTGACATAGGGGACGGGGATCCCCGCAAAGCCTGTCGCGACTCGCGTCGCGCTTCCATATCCCAAAGGGATAAAGGACTTATATTTTATGACCAACATGAATCGCAGCCGCGCCAAAGCTGAGATTTTGATAAGAAGTATTTTTAAAACCTGCCGCATCAATCATCTTTTTAAACTCATCTTGATTTGGAAATTTGCGAATCGACTCTACTAAATATTGATAAGAATGGCGATCCTTCAAAACAATTTCGCCAACTTTTGGAATTATTTTAAATGAATAAGTGTCGTAAATTTTTTGCAAAAAATAATCATTCACTTTCGAAAATTCTAAACAAATAAATTTACCATTTGGTTTTAAAACGCGATAGGCTTCAGCCAAACCAGCATTGATATTAGTGAAATTTCTAATGCCAAAAGAAATTGTAAAAATATCAAAAGATTCATCAGCAAATGGCAATTTTTCGCCATCCGCACAAGTAAATTTCAACTCAGAAAAAAGATTTAAATCAATGGCGCGATCTTTGCCCACATCCAGCATTTCTTGATTAATATCCACTACATCAATTTCGCATTTGATATTTTTTTCACGAGATTTCTTAACAATACGAAATGCGATATCTCCGGTTCCGCCAGCCAAATCAATACATTTAAGGGGTTTAGAAAAATTAATTTCTTCCACCATTTTATTTTTCCAAAGCCTGTGAACACCAGCACTCATCAAGTCATTCATCAAATCATATTTTTTGGCCACGCCCGAAAAAATTTCTTTGACTAGATTAGATTTTTCATCACGATCAACTTTTTTAAACCCGAAATCTACTTTTTTGCTACTCATATTTAATTTTCCTAAAATGTTTAAAACTTTCGATTTTGATTTTGATTTACCAGAAAAATCAATTGCCCATCAACCATTTTTTCCTAAAGAACAGACTAAAATGTTGGTTTATAATGGAGCAGAAATTCTTGATAAACAAGTAATAGACCTAATCGACTTTTTGCAAGAGGGAGATGTTTTAGTTTTTAATGATGTGAAAGTTATTAAAGCAAAATTATCCGCCAAAATTGCACGAAGTGGTGCGAAATTAGACTTTAATTTGGACCAAGAAATTCAAGGCTCAAATGGCGTTTGGAAAGCTTTATGTCGCCCTGCAAAAAGAGTGAAAATGGGTGATGTTTTAGAAATTTACCAAAATGTTAATGCTAATTTTTCTGCCGAAGTTTTAGAAAAAACCGATGATGGATTTATCAAAATAAAATTTAATTGCTCTGGTGATGAATTGCTGAAAAAACTTGAAGCTCACGGCTCAATTCCACTTCCACCTTACATAAAACGCGAAGAGAAAAACCAAGATGATCAAATAAATTATCAAACAATTTATGCCAATAATGGCACAGCTGTTGCCGCGCCAACCGCAGGTTTACATTTCACCGATAAAATTTTCGCTTTGCTGGAGGCCAAAAAAATTCAGAAAACTTTTGTAACTTTAAATGTTGGTGCCGGAACTTTTTTACCCGTGCGAGCCGATGAAATAAAGGATCACAAAATGCATGAAGAGTTTTTTTCGATTAGCGCTGAAGCTGCAAAAACAATTAATGAAGCCAAGAAAAATGGCAAAAAAATTGTCGCGGTTGGCACAACTTCTTTAAGAACTTTAGAAGCCGCATCTGATGAGAATGGCTATTTGCAGGAGAAAAAAGCAGTGACGAATATTTTTATTTACCCAAGTTATCGCTTCAAAATTGTCGATATTTTAATGACAAATTTTCACTTGCCAAAATCAACTTTATTCATGTTGGTTTGTGCTTTTATAGGAAAAGAGAAGGCTTTTGAGATTTACAACTACGCGATTTCCAACCAATATCGCTTTTATTCTTACGGCGATAGTTCGCTGCTTTTTCGCTCTTCTATCATCTAAGCATTTCTGTCATCTTGAGCGAAGCGAGAAATCTCAGGAATTTATCTGCCAAGCCTTATGAGAGATCTCGCTTCGTCGAGATGACAGATTGTACAACTACTGCGGCTGCACGCGAATCAAGGAAGTTTGACCACTATTGCCGCCACTGCCATTTCCAGGACAATTATAAAGATTAATACGATTAGGAACGCATGATTCAAAAATGCCGCGTTGCGCTGCCTCATTACGATATTTAGTTAAAACTCGATCCATCATTTGAGTCTTGCCGCTAATATCTACAACATCGCTACTTACAACTTCCAAGCCGTCAGCCATAAAATAAAGTTGCACATAACTATAAAATTCATGATCAGAAATGCTCGGCAAATTCTCTCTTCTGAATCGAAAATCTTTGGTCATTCTAACGCCTTTTTCATCTTTCCAAGAAACTGAAACTGGACCAAAAAAGTCTTCATCTTTAGCAAAAAAAGATTGCGCCCTGCTGTCTCCCGGATTAAGTGCCGACAAAGTTAATTTATTTTTACCCGCCCAATTGCATTCAATATTAGTGATCACACCAACACTGGCGTTACTAAAATAAATTGCAGGAGCTTCTTTAGGCGCCCCACCACAAGCAATCAAAAGCATCAAAGCTAAAACGGAAAATATTTTCGACATAAAATTAATTCATGTTTTGGGCTTGAAAAAGCTCGCGAGTTTTTATCGCTTTAGAGAAGCGCGAGAAGGCAAAAAGATAGCTGTAAACCAAGCCATCAAACCCATAAATAAAGTAACGACGCACAATGTAAGCTTTCAAAAAAGCAAAACTTGTTACAAAAGAAATTTTCAAAATTGAAACATTTTTTCCCTTCTTAAAACTATCTAATGCCTGCATTGAAGAATAAGAGTTAATTTTGTCAATCCAATGTTCAAAAGACCTAAAAGATTGGTGGAAAATGATATTTTTGAGCTGACCAATTTTATCAGGATTATTTTCCTTCAACTCTACAGAATCATGTACCGTACTATTATTAAAGCCAGCGAAATCTTTGTTATAAAGTCGCAATTGATTGTAATAATAAGCTAATTTTTTGGGATGTTTTTCGAAGCGAAATTTATTAACGATTTTAACACGAAATCCGTAAAAATTTTCCTGATTATTTTTTTCAAACAGCTCTAAAATCTCGTCCGCCAGCTTTTCCGAAACTTCTTCATCAGCATCAATATTTAAAATCCATTTATTGCGACATTGGTTTTCACCAAAAATTTTCTGCAATCCATAACCACGCCATTCATTGAAAATAACTTTCGCTCCCGCTGCTGAAGCTATTTCACAAGTTTGATCTGAACTTCCTGAATCAATAACTAAAATTTCATCGGCAATTTTTTTCACTGCCTTTATTACAGATTCGATGCGATCTGCTTCATTTTTTGTAATAATAAAAACTGATAATAGAGGCTTAATGCTTGACTGGTTCAATCCTAACATTTTAAAAGAAAAAAGTTGATTTTTGACGGGGTTTGATGATTAATTTTTATATAACTCTTCAGTCAATTGCAATCCTTACGAACTATGACAAAAAATTCAAAAATCTCCCTTATCTCTATTGGCTCTTGTATTTTAGTCGGCTTTGTGGCCATGGTGATTCACAATTACAACAGCAAAACTTCTTTAAAAAATGAAGAAGAAACAACTCAAGTAGCCGAAATAAAATCTGCTGAAGCTGCTCCACAAGATGCTGTGAATGCTGCTGCAAACACCGAAGAATTTGCTGAAACCCGCGTTAATAGCGAAATTTTAAAAATTTCTGGGCTTGATATAGTTTATGGCGATAAGTCTGCACCCGTAACTTTCATCGAATATTCTTCACTTTCTTGCCCACATTGCGCCTCTTTTAATCGCGAAACTTTCGAAAGAATTAAAAATGATTATATCGATTCTAAAAAAATAAAATTCATTCACCGCGATTTTCCACTTAATCAACCAGCTCTTGCGGCATCAATGTTTGCGCTTTGCCAAGCTCAAGATCACAAAGATGAAATGGTGGAAAAATACTATAGCCTAATCAAGGCCTTGTTTAAAACTCAAGAATCTTGGGCATTTGACCCAAAATATATCGAAAAGCTGCAATCAATCGCCCAGCTTGATGGAATGAGTCCTGATAGATTTAACAAATGTATCAATGATCAAGCTCTGCAAAAGAAAATCTTAGAATTAAGAATGGAGGCTGCGAAAGGTTTAAATATTAAATCAACTCCTACTTTCTTCGTTAATGGTGAAGTTTCAGAAGGTTATGTTGATTATGTTACTATCAAAAAATTAATTGATAAAAAGCTTTCTGAAATCAAGTAAAATTACATTTTAATAATCTCTCGGTGTCACCTTATAATGTTTGCGGGGTGACATGAGCGGAATTAGCTCGCCTTAATCTAGATTTTCATAAAATCGTGACCAAATTAGTAATAAAAGATTTAACTAAAAATTTCGGCGATAAACAAGTTCTGAAAGGAATTAACTTGGAAGTAAAACAAGGTGAATCTTTGGTAATTCTTGGCGGCTCGGGCAGTGGTAAATCTGTTATTATAAAAACCATCGCATCTCTTCTTAGCCCAACTTCTGGCAGCATTAAAATTAATGGTGAAGAAGCTTCTAATCTTAACGCGAAAGCAAGAGATAAATTAATGGAAAAATTTGGCTTTCTTTTTCAAGGTGGCGCACTTTTCGATTCACTACCAATTTGGGAAAATGTAGCTTTTCGTCTTCTTCATCACAAAAAAATGAATAAAGATGAAGCCAAAGAAATTGCTACTTCTAAATTAAAAGCAGTTGGACTTAGCTCAAAAGTTGCAGACTTATATCCTTCAGAACTTTCAGGTGGTATGCAAAAAAGAGCATCTTTAGCGCGCGCCATAGCAACAAATCCCGAGATTATTTTCTTTGATGAACCTACCACCGGGCTTGATCCAATTATGGCCGATGTAATTAATGATTTAATTGTTACTAATTCAAAAGAGCTTGGTGCAACCACTATTACCATCACTCACGACATGGCTTCAGCTAAAAAAATTGCCGATAAAATTGCTATGCTTTATGAAGGAAAAATTATTTGGTTTGGTGATGCAAAAGACATGTATTCATCAAATAATCCTTATCTCGATCAGTTCATTCACGGCCGCGCTAAAGGGCCGATTAACTTTTTGGAATCCGCCAGAGAGAATTTATAATCTATTTTAGAAAAATTTATGAAAGGAAATCTTAAAGCATTTTCTCTAATCGAGCTTTCAATTGTGATTCTAATTATTGGAGTTTTGATTACAGGAGTTACTCAGGGCAGCACTCTGATTAAAAAAGCCAACCTATCTAGAGCTAAAGATTTAACTATCAGATCAGAAGTAGGAAGTATTAAAAACCTTGCTGTTTGGCTAGAAACTTCTTTACCAGATTCAGTAACTGTAGATTCGTCTAGCAAAGTCACTAAATGGAATGACATTAATCCTAACAGACCCGGAGGAGTTAATGCAGTTCCTACCAACAGTTCAACTGCTCCAGCCTATTTAACAGAAATGATTAATGGCTTGCCTGTAATTTCATTCACTGGCAGCAGCTCTCAATTTCTTTGGTGGGGAACTACTAATGGAGATGGTTTGAAGCTTTTGGTAAAGTCCAACTATACTATTTTCGTAGTTGAAAAGAGAGCAATTACCGGTAATAATATCTTCATAGCTGGCAGCTCTAGCAATGAGTACAGCAATATGCATCTTGGGTATCGCGAAAATACCGTAATGACTCACGACCGTTATTACGATGGCGTGGATTGCACGGTAGCTTCTTTTGGAGCTTCTAATAGAGCACCTGCTATACATACATTTCTTTTCACATCTTCGACCGTTACTCTTGCATCTGGAGGAACAGTTATCGGTTCTGGATATTTAATGAATGGCGGCGATAAAGCAAGTTGCTATGATTCATCAAAAGTTAATGCCTTAGTTGACTATCCGGGAGCTACAATAGGTAGTCTTGGTGGAGCTGCTTATTATACTGGAAATATTGCAGAAATTATTATTTACACCCGCTATCTAAAAGCCTCAGAAAGAGGAGCTGTCGAAAGCTATCTTAGTAAAAAATATGCTATCCCCGTGAAACCGGCTTAAAACCTGTCTAAATTCTAGCTAGATTGAATCTAGCTAGAACTTTATTCTTAGTGAAATTCCACCACACCAGTTGCAACATTATACATGCCTTTAATAATAGCTATTTCACGGTTTTTATACAGGTCTTTTATAATTTTACTGCGCTTAGTAATTTGCTTCGTAACGGATCTCACATTCAGCACTGCTACTTTTTCTACAAAGATAGAATTGCTAGAATCGCGATTATTTTTTATAGATTTTTCCGCTTTCACTGATGGTCTGATTTTCTTCAAAAGTCCTGTCAGTTTTCCCACTTTCACATTGTCGCAGGCACCTTTAATTGCTCCACACTCGCTGTGACCGAGAACCATAATTAGTTTTACTCCCGCAACATTGCAGGCAAATTCCATACTACCCAAAATATCGTCATTCAAAATATTTCCAGCAATACGACAACTTAAAACATCTCCCAAACCTTGATCAAAAATTAATTCTGCCGAAGTGCGAGAATCAATACAGCTTAAGATGAAGGCGAAAGGATGTTGTTCGTTAGATGTTTCATTAATCTGCTGCAATAAATTGCGATTAATTTTTAGATTATTCACGAAGCGATTATTACCTTCTTTAAGCCTACTGATTGCCTTTATCGGCGTTAGAGAGTCGCGAACTTCTTTAGTTAAAGTAGCCATATAATAAATTAAATTTGTTTGAAATTGATGCCCTTAATCTCGAGCGAAATATTTTTTGTCTTAGCATTAGTTTGAAAATCTTGAATAATCTCAATCACATCATGATGGATAGAAGTAGATTTAGTGCCGTCAATCACCACTTTTGATTCTGCAGGAATTTGATTTAACATTTGCAGAATACTTCCTTTATTCAAAAAAGAAACTTCTTCGGAAAGCTTAATCACATGGCTATGACCCTTACCTTCTTTGTCTTCAACTTTTTGGTAAGAATTGCGGAAGTTGTTATAAAGAATGAAAAAGATTGCTGCGGCCATACCAATTCCAACTCCTTTCAAAAGATCAAAAACCAACATGCCTATGATAGTTGCCACAAAAGGCACAAATTGTTCATATCCCAATTTATACATTTGTTTAAAAATATCTGGCTTAGCTAATTTATAACCAACCAAAAACAAGATGCAGGCTAGGGTCGATAGCGGAATCATGTTAAGCAAAGATGGAATTGCCACGGCTGAAATTAAAAGAAGAAGGCCATGAGAAATTGCAGAAAGTTTACTTTTTGCCCCAAAACTAATATTAGCACTGCTGCGTACCACAACTTGAGTGATTGGCAATCCACCGATCAAACCAGAAATAATATTTCCCACACCTTGCGCTTTCAATTCGCGATTGGTTGGCGTGACGCGTTTTTGTGGATCAAGCTTATCTGTTGCTTCCACACAAAGCAGGGTTTCTAAACTCGCCACCACAGCCATTACCAAAGCAATTGAATAGACTTCCGAATTACGAAGTTGTGAAAAATCTGGAAAAGTAAATTGTGCAAAGAATCCGCTGAAACTTGTGGCTACGGGAATTTGTACGATAAGACTTTTTTCTAGATATAAGAAATTACTCAAAATAATACCAGCGACTACTGCCACTAAAGGTCCGGGAACTGCTTTAAAAAGCTTATACTTTTTTGCTAAAACATCTTCCCAAACAATCAAAATTAACATTGAAATTACGGCAATGATAATAGCATTTGGCGTGATGTAATTTATAACGCGTAGCAGTTCAAAACTATTACTCTCCAACTTATCAAAATTCACATCATTTTGGAAAGTTTCATTATATCCAATGGCGTGAGGAATTTGTTTAAGAATGATGATCAGCCCAATACCGCTCAACATACCTTTAATTACCGAGGATGGGAAATAATAAGCGACAGTTCCTAACCTTAGAAATCCAGCCATAAGCTGAATTACACCGGTTAAAACAACCGCTAAAAGAAAGGCCTCCCAAGATCCACCCAAAGCTGCAATATAGCCCAAAACAACCACCGATAAACCAGCAGCTGGACCGCTAACACCGAGAGGAGAACCGCTTAACATTCCTACAACAACGCCACCAACAATTCCCGAAATAATTCCGGCAAATAGCGGAGCGCCCGAAGCTAAGGCAATTCCAAGACAAAGTGGCAAAGCCACAAAAAATACAACAATACTTGCAGGCAAATCATAGCGATAGCTGCCGAAAATGTTTTTCATAAAATAGAGAGAAGTAAAATTAACGAAGCTTGTGGTGCAAAAGAAGCTTAAGCGTTAGGCGGAGATGTGGGGACGGACGGGGAATATGCTAAAGTGAAGCTGTCATCTTTAGTTTCTATTTGGAGAAAAATTCGGGAAAGTTTTAAACTAGCTGCTTCGTGATTAAAGAATTTTTCGTCTTCTAGTTCACAATTTTCTTTTTCAGATGATTCTTTATCTTGCATAGCATCAACAATCACGGATTTTTCGTGGTAAAAGTCAGAAGCCGCGGAAATTTGAAAACTCCATAGCAAGCCAACGCCGATTAATGTTAAAATGATTTTTCTAAGTAAACTGTGCATAAGTGTTTTATAGGTTATGCGAGTAGTTATGCTATAATCAAGTTTTTTCAAGGACCTAATTTATCCCAACAAATAAAGCAAAATCGCTTTTTGCACATGCAAACGATTTTCCGCTTCATCAAATATCGCAGATTTTTTTGAATCTACAACTTCCGCCGAAGCTTCAAAGCCGCGATAAGCTGGCAAACAATGAGTAAAAATTGCTGATTTTTTAGCCAATTTCATCAAGTCGGAATTCACTTGATAAGGCATTAAAGTTTTTAATTTGGCTTTTCTTAACTTATCATTTTTTTCCGCTTCATCGCCCATTGAAAACCAAGTGTCAGTAATCAACACATCCGAATCTTTAGCTGCTTTTTTTGGATCAGAAAAATAGCTAATTTTAGCACCATTTTTTACAGCTTTTTTAATTTCATCATTGCAGAAATCATATTCTTTTGGAGTCGCAATAGCCAACTCATAGCCAAAATTTTTAGCAGCGTGAATATAAGAATTTAAAACATTATTAGCATCACCAAACCAAGCTAATTTTTTGCCCGAAATATTTCCTAAATGTTCTTCAATTGTCAAAATGCTAGCCAAAATTTGGCAAGGATGAGAAAAGTCGCTAAGCGCGTTAATTACTGGCTTGTTAGAATTTTTAGCTAAGTCTAAAATAGTTTGATGAGAATTAGAGCGAATCATAATTGCGTCAACAAAACGCGATAAAACTTTCGCCGTATCTTCCACGCTTTCGCCTTTGCCAAGCTGCATATCATTTTTATTCATGACGATGGCGTGTCCGCCAAGCTGATTAATTCCGACCTCAAAAGACACACGAGTGCGAGTTGAAGTTTTTTCAAAAATCATCGCTAAATTTTTGCCAGCTAGCAATTTTGCTTGATTGTTCAAGTTTTTTTCTTTTTTTAACTTACGCGCAAGGTCAATAATTCGGCGCGATTCCTTAGCATTAATTTTATCTAAATCGATAAAGTGCTTCACAGTTAAATTAGGGGTCGATTTTTTTGACATAAAATTCTTTTGAAAATAAACTTCTCTTTAAAGAAGTGAGTTGGAATAAACCTTTTAACTCCTAGCTCCGCTTGGGTTCCCTCTGCGAGTACTAAAGAAGGCACGCGAATCTAGGTTTGAAGCAATAATTGTCAAGAAATCCAAATAAAGTTTTATCAATGATTCAAAATAAAAAAATTTTTATCACAAGCGGCGGAACTGGCGGACATATAATTCCGGCCCGTTGTTTAGCTTTCGAATTATCCAAAGAAAATTATGAGGTTTTCTTTTTTGGAGATGAAAAATATCGCAGTTATATAAAAGCCGAAGACAGCTTCAAATCCTTTATTGTCAGCTCTTCGCAGCTTGAAAAAAAACCTCTAAAATTAATTAAAGCTGTTCTAAAAATTGCTCGCGGCTGCTTTCAATCTTTTCTGCATTTCGCAGCTTATAGTCCTAAATATGTCATCGCTTTTGGCGGATATTCCACCTTTCCGATTTTAATTTTTGCAGTGATCACCAAAACTAAAATTATTCTTCATGAACAAAATTCTCACTTAGGAAAAGTGAATCGTCTCTTTGCAAAATATGCCTATAAAATTGCCCTAAGCTTTGCTGACAATTCTGGAATTTTAGAAGAACATAAATCAAAATGCGTTTTCGTGGGCAATCCTGTGCGCGATGAAATTTTAGAATTAAATAAAATTCCTTACGCGCTGCCACAAGAAAAAAAGATCGAAAAACCCAATAATAAAATGGGTTATGATATAATTTTGGCTTCTGATTTTGTGCCAGAAATTGTTACAGATCCAAAAGCTAGTCTCTTCAACATCCTTGTAATTGGGGGCAGCGGAGGAGCAAAAATTTTCAGCGAAATTTTACCAAAAGCATTTTTTAATTTAAGCGAAGACTTAAAAAGTAAAATTAATATCATGCAACAATGTCGCGAAGAATTGGTGGATGAAACTTTTAATCAATATTTGGCCTTTAATTTGAATGGCGAAATAAAACCTTTTTTCATAGACATGCCTGAAAAAATTAGACAGGCACATTTAGTAATATCTCGCGCTGGATCTTCTTCGATTTTTGAATTTTGCACTGCAAAAAAACCGATGATTTTAATTCCTTTCGCAAAAGCGGCAGATAATCATCAAGAAAAAAATGCTCGCTTTCTTGAAAAACATGGCGCGGCGATTGTTATTACGGAAGAAGAATTTAACATAAATAAAATCGGTCAAACCTTAAAAAATCTAATTGAGAGTCATTCAGCATTAGAAAAAATGTCCGCAGCGGCCTCGTCTTTAGCGATATTAGATGCAACAAAAAATCTGACAAAATTAGTTACTCAAGAACAATAATAATGATTCAAGATAATCAAAATAATCCAGATCAAATTAATCAAATTGATTATTCTCAAGAGCCTGTGCCAGCAATAGATGAGCTTGTTATAGCAAATTCCATCGCACAACTTTTAAAAGAAAAAAGATTAAGTGTGGGCATTACAATTACCGAAGCTTCTTCTTACTTAAAAATAAAAATTCGCGATATTGAAGCCATCGAAAATGGCAATTTCAGCGCAATCACTCAGCACACTTACATTCCAAGTATAGTTCGTTCTTATGCAAAATTACTGGGCATTGATCCGAAAATTACTGAAGAAAAAATTAAACTTTTAAGCATCAAGTCAAATACTGATAATAAAAAATATCAGTTAATTAATATTGGCGAAAACCTTGATTTAAAACCAAATAGAGATCAATTTTTCAATTTTCTGCTAATCTCAATTTTGCTATTTTTGATATTATTATCATTGTGCAATTTTTACGAAAATAAAAAAGATCTAATAACCAGTAAAATTTTGGTTGAAGAATTAACTAAATTTAACGAAGAATTTAAGACAGAATCCTCTTCCAAACTAACCGAGGAAACTTTGGCTATAGAAGAGTTAGAAGTTTTTAATCAAGCCATAAAACAAGAACAAAACCAATAATGCCAATATTAACCAAAATTAAAGAGAGTTTACAAAACCCAGATTCTAAGTGGTCGAAACTTTTAAAATCTGAGGCCTTAAAAATTGGTACCGTGGTATTTCTTGGTTTGGTTTTATTGATGTTTACGGTGCCGTTTTTTTTCAATAATTCTGCTTTAAAATTTCAAATCGAACAAAAAGCCAGTGAAACTTTGGGCGCAAATGTAACTATTAATGGCGATGTAAAAGTAACCTTTCTGCCTTCTCTTTCAGTGATTGCTGAAGATGTCATATTGCAAAATTATATGACCAAAGACATGACTTACAATTTCTATGCTGAGTCGGTTCAGGTGAAATTACCTTTCTTTAAATTTTCCAGTAATAATTGGATCAAAAAAATAGTTTTTTCTGGTGCAATGCTTGAAAGTTATTACAGCCTGAAGCCACCATCTAATCGCAAAAATTCACTTACAGAAAGAATTGCTGAAGTTTTAAAAGACAATCCTCATTCGGAAAATAATAAATCTACCTTTGATATTACCGCGAGATTATTTGCGGTTTCTGATCTTCAAACACCGCAAATTAGTTATAAGAATGCTCCCGCCTTTGCTATAAAAAATAGTCGCCTAATTTCTTATAACCAATTTGCTAAAAAAACGGAGATTCAAGAAATTAGTACCGAAGCAAAAATTAGTGAAAAAAATATCAAAGCTTCTGGAAAATTTACTAATGAAGAAATTACTAATAATTTCAGCATAAATGCTAATTTTGCCTCTGGCTCTTCATCCTTAGAAATTAACTCTTCAATCGCCAAATTTAAAATAAAAGGCAGTTTCACTTCTGAAAATCGCGACATTTTTCAAAGCGATTTTAAAGGCACGATTTCGGCTGACATTCTAGAATTAAAATCTTTCTACAAAGGCTATATCGGGAATAATAAAGCCATTTATGACAAATTAAAAGCTGGAACCAGCTCTATACAATTAAGCGCTGACATTAAAAATACCGCTGGAGAAATTGAAATTGAAAATTTGGTCATCAATTCCGATGTAGTTAGTGGCAAAGGAAATATTGATTTGGACTTTAATTCTAAAGTCACCATCACTGATATTAATTTGGATTTAGAAAATTTAGATCTAGATAAAATTTGGTCGCAAGAAAGAGTTTCAGTGGAAAGACCTTCTGATATTACTGAAAGCAATTTTCTTGATGAAACTTCAGAGGGAGCTAAATCTGAATTACATGAAATTTCGCCAACCGAAGAAAAACCTGATACATCAGCACCAGAAGAATCGCCAGATTTATCTAAAAAAGATGATACAAAAAAAGCTCCTGAAAAATCTCCGATTGATCTCAATATTACTAAAAATGTCAGAAATTTTGATCTGACCGCCGAAATTAAAGTTAAAAATATCAAATATTTATCGGGAGAAATTAAGGATGTTGATCTCTATTTAACTATTTCTACTGAAGGTGAGGTTTTAATTTTGCCACTAATTTGCACCATTCCTGGAGAAGGCAATTTGCGGGTTAATGGTGTTTTAGATAATAGCGGAGATTTACCAAAATTTATCGGAAAAATTGATGTTTCTGGCAAAAAATTACGAGATATTTTTTCTTGGCTAAGCATCGAATCTCAAAATTTAAAATTCGACAATCTTAAAGAATATGTGCTTTATTCCGACATATTTTTACTGCCCAATTTAGTAACTTTGGATAATCTTTATTTGAATTTAAATAATTATCAGAGTGAATTTTTAGGAACGATTAAAATTGATAGTAATGGCAAAACTACAAATGTTTTAAACAAGTTCAAAATCAGCTCTTTCAATGTTGGTGACTATTTCCTGACTTCTGGACAAAATGCTTATTTTTCTCACGGTTCTTTGTTAAAAAAGATTTTATGGCTGAATGATATTTATTCAGATAACGACCTGGATCTTAAATTTGAAAATCTAGTTTATAATGGTGAAGAATTTACTAATCAGTCGTTAAAATTAGGATTTGGGCAGGGATATTTCAAAATTTCTGATCTAAATTTAAAATCAAATAAAACAGATCTTAAAGCTAATATAAACCTTGATATTAGAGATAAAACTCCGCAATTCGAAATCAGTGTTGTGGCAAATAATTTTCATTATGATGCTCTAACTGATTCTTCAAAACCAACTTTCGATATTAAAGATCTTTTGCAAAAAAAAGTTAAAGGCAGCGCCGCTGATCGCTTTTTCTCTTTGCCATCTCTAGAAGGATTTGACGGACGAGTGGTTTTAAGTTTCGATAATTTGAGTGTCGATAATAATAAAATCGAAAATGTCAAATTCGCTGGAAATTTATCGGATGGTAATATTGACATCACAACCTTAACTTGTGATCTATACGGTGGAAACCTTGATTATAAAGGTTTGATAAGCATTAAGAATGATAAAATTGTGAATGGAAATGTCACCCTTACCAATGTTTATTTGGAAGAAGTTTTACCAGATTTAGTTGGCATTAATAATATCAAAGGCATCGCAAATATCTCAGCAACCGTTACTTCTTCTGCTGGAAATAGCGACGAATTTGCTAAGAATTTATCCAGTGAAGTGAAATTTAATGCTAATTCTCCAACTGTATTTGGTTATGGTTTGAATGATTTAGTGAGAAAAATGTTTACCGCTCAAGCTTATCGAGATGAGCTGCAAACTCCTGAGAAAATTCTATTTAACAAATATAGCAAAACCACTTTCAAAAAAGCCAGCGGCTCGATTTCGATTAAGAGAGGCAAAGATGGTAACTTTAAATTTAATATCTCAGCACCTGCTTTAAATGGCATTGCTTCGGGTAAAATAAATGCTGCGGATAATACAATTGATGGATTGGTAAATGTAATTTTCTTAACTGGAACTAGACAAAAACAAACTCCTATTAACATTGCTACTTCTGTGAAAGGCGACATGTCTAATGTTTCGCAAAGCAGCAATCTTGATCAAGTGAAACAATATTTGGGACTTAGAACCGCAAATCCTCAAACTTCTGCTTATCAGTATTTAGGGCAAAATCCAGCTGGACAAAATAATGAGGCGCAAAAAGTTGTAACCCAAGTTCCGGCAACAGAATTCCCAATACAATTTCAAAACCCACAAGCTCAAATTCCTCAACAAATTCCTCAAGGGCAAATTCCTCAAGTACAAAATGGCACTGTGCAAAATCCTGCTGGTCAATTTCAGGCAATGCCAACTCGCATAATTAATCCTGTGCAACCTCCTCAAAATTTGCCTAATTCACAATGACCTTACAATCAATCCAACGCATTTCACTTCAGGATATTTTAAATAAAAAAAATCAGGAAAAAATTATTTGCCTCACCGCTTATACTTTTCCGATGGCAAAAATTCTGGATGAAACTTGCGACATTATTTTAGTTGGCGATTCTTTAGGAATGACAGTTTATGGCTTTAAAGACACTGTTGATGTAACTTTGGACATGATGGTTAATCACGGAAAAGCTGTGGTAAAAGCTACAAAAAAATCTTTCATCGTGGTGGATTTGCCTTTTGGAACTTACGAAAATTCTCTTGAACAAGCTTTAGAATCAGCAAAAAAAGTGATTGAGCAAACTGGCTGCGACGCTATTAAGATCGAGACTTCGAGCGATATGGTTGAAACTGTAAAATTCTTGGTTGATAACAAAATTAATGTCATGGCCCATGTTGGCCTTTTGCCACAAAGTGTCAGAAAAATTGGTGGTTATAAATATCAAGGTGCTGACGAAATTTCGGCTAAAGAAATTTTAGAAACTTCCAAAATGGTTGTTGCGGCAGGAGCTTTTTCTGTAGTAATTGAGGCAGTTCCAGAAAAATTAGCTGATGAGATTACAGCTGCAATTTCAGTTCCCACAATCGGCATCGGCGCTTCCACAAATTGTGATGGACAAGTTTTGGTGATTGATGATTTGTTGGGATTAAATCAAGAATTTAAGCCTAAATTTGTAAAACATTATGCGAATTTGGCGGGTGATATTTCAAAAGCTGTGGAAGTTTTTGCAAGTGATGTGAGGGCAAAAAGATTTCCTGGAAAAGAAAATTTGAAGTAAAGCCATAAACATTCTGGATTACCGCCTTCATGGGAATGACACTGAGCGCTAACATTTCACCATTATTGACAGTTACTTTATTGCCCCTAAAGTGCGCCAAGATTTTTTGATGTTCTCTTACTGCTGACAAAAAATTCCTTAAAACTCTTACAAAATCTTTATATTTTCCTCAAATGACAGACTTTAGAAACGTTGCCATTATTGCTCACGTTGACCATGGCAAAACCACATTAATCGATGCGATGTTGCATCAAAGCGGCACTTTCCGTGCCAACCAACAAGTTGAAAATCGTATCATGGATAGCAACGATTTAGAAAAAGAACGCGGAATCACAATTCTGGCGAAATGCACTTCTATCGTTTGGCAAGATCACAAAATCAATGTTATCGACACTCCTGGACATGCCGATTTCGGTGGTGAAGTTGAACGCGTACTTTCAATGGCTGACTCTGCCCTTCTTTTGGTTGACTCTGCTGAAGGTGTTATGCCACAAACTAAATTCGTACTTGCTAAAGCTTTGGCTCTTGGTCTGAAACCAATTGTGATCATCAATAAAATCGACCGCGGAGACGCTCGTCCTGATGAAGTTCTTAACGAAATTTTCGATCTATTTGTTTCTCTTAACGCTAGCGAAGAACAATTAGATTTCCCAGTTCTTTACGCTGTGGGCCGCGACGGCTGGTGTGTTGCTGACATGGATAAAGACGAAAGAAAAGATTTATCTCCATTATTTGATTTAATCTTGAAGCATGTTACTCCTCCAAAATTTGATTTGGATGCACCATTTTCAATGCTTGCAACTCTTCTAAGCCATAGCCCTTATTTCGGTCGTATGTTGACTGGCCGTATCTATTCTGGACGCGCTAAAGGCTTGATGAACTTGAAAGCTCTAAACTTAAAAGGTGAATTGGTTGAATCTGGTCGCTTAACTAAACTTCATGTATTTCGTGGTGTAGAAAAGGTTGCTGTTGAAGATGCTGAAGCTGGTGACATCGTTATCATCGCTGGTCTTGAAAAAGCTTCTGTATCAGACACACTTTGTGATCCACAAGTTTCAACTCCAATCAAATCAACTCCGATTGATCCGCCAACAATGGCTATCACAATCAGTGTAAATGATTCTCCTTTGGCTGGTTTAGAAGGAACTAAAGTTACTTCACGCGTTATTCGTGATCGTCTATTTGCTGAAGCTGAAACCAATGTGGCAATAAGAGTTAAAGACACTGAAGGTAAAGACGCTTTCGAAGTTGGTGGTCGCGGCGAATTACAACTTGGTGTATTGATTGAAAATATGCGTCGTGAAGGTTTTGAACTTTCAGTTTCAAGACCAAGAGTTCTTTTTAAAAAAGATGCTGACGGAAATGTTCTTGAACCAATCGAAGAAGTTGTAGTGGATGTTGATGATGCTTTCTGCGGCGTTGCTGTTGAAAAAATCTCTTCTCGTAAAGGTGAAATGATCGAAATGCGCCCATCATCTGGTGGCAAAACTCGTATCGTTTTCTACGTACCTTCTCGTGGTCTTATAGGTTATCAAAGCGAATTCCTAACTGACACTAAAGGTTCAGGGGTTTTGAACAGAATTTTCCATGCTTATGTTCCTTACAAAGGCGACATGGTTACTAAGAAAAACGGCGCCTTGATTTCTACTGACAATGGTGAAGCTGTGGCTTTTGCAATCTGGAACTTGCAAGATCGTGGAACTATGTTCATCAAACCTCAACAAAAAGTTTACGCCGGCATGGTTGTGGGTGAAAACTCTAAACAAGGCGATTTAGAAATTAATGTCTTGAAAGGAAAACAACTTTCGAATGTACGCGCTTCTGGTACTGACGAAGCAATTCGTTTGATTCCCCCAAGAGAATTAACTTTAGAAGATATGATCACTTATGTAGGGGACGATGAATTGGTGGAAGTTACACCAAAATCACTGCGCCTGCGCAAAAAATTCTTAGATGCTAACGACCGTAAGAGATTTGGCCGTAGCAAAGAAGCTAAGTTTGATTTTGTACAAGAAGATTAGTTAAAAATCCGCCTTGTTCAGGCAGAAAGCAGGTCGGGGTTTGTAACCCCGACCTAACTTTCATGTCAGTTTTAACAAAGAACTTAAACATTAAGACTAGGTTACAAAACCCCGTCCTTCTCCACACATATCGCTCCACAAAAAAATTTAATTCCCTCCCCATGCGCCCTTCAAAAAGAAATCCTGACCAAATTCGCGAAGTTACAATTACCACCAATGTCAATAAATATGCCGAAGGGTCATGCTTAATTAAATGTGGCGAAACCCATGTTTTATGTACCGCAACATTTGAAGACAGAGTTCCTCAATTTTTAAAAGGCAAAAACCAAGGCTGGATTTCTGCGGAATATTCAATGTTGCCAAGAGCCACTCAAACTAGAAATAATCGCGACAATGGCTCAAAACCAAATGGCCGCGCTCTTGAAATTCAAAGATTAATCGGCCGTTCTTTGCGCTCGGTAATCGACATGAAACTTCTTGGCGAAAGACAAATCACCATTGATTGCGATGTTTTACAAGCTGATGGCGGAACTCGCTGCGCTTCAATCACTGGCGGTTTTGTTGCACTTTCTTTGGCAATTCAAAATATCACTAAAAGAGGATTAATCCGTTACAATCCACTAATCGGATCAGTCAGCGCTGTGTCTTGCGGCGTTTACAATGGAGAGGTGATAGCAGATTTAGATTATGCCGAAGATAGCAAATGTGATGTTGATACCAATTTTGTGATCAACCAAAATTTCGATCTTATAGAAATTCAAGGAACTGCCGAAAGTGGTGCGATGAGTTTTGAACAAGTAACTAGAATGTATGAAATGGCTAGAAATGCCGCGAAGGAAATTAGTGAGATTCAGAAGAAAGCAATCGGTAACTAAATTATATTAAGCCTTATTGAGAGACCTCACTAAGGTTTGCAGATGAAATGGTGAGATCTTCCCGATAAGGACCAACATAAATATCAGGCGAAGCGAAATGGCCCGCCTGATATTCCTAAAAAACCAAAAAAATTATTTAGCTTTTTTGCTTGAGCAAGAATTAGCTTCTTTCTTAGTTTCTACTTTTTTAGTAGAGCAAGAGTGATTTGCCGGTTTCACTTCTTTACTAGAACAAGAATGAGTTGCAGCAGCAGGAGCTTCATTATTTTTGCTAGCACATTTATGCATTCCAATTTTTTCCATAGCCCCAGAACAGTTGCTAAGTAGGCCAAGTCCAATCACACCAGTTGTAACTGATTTCAAGAAATTTAATTTTTTCATAAGTAGATTTTTTTAAATATTATTAATTTTGTCCTTTATCCCTTCGGTATACGGAAACGCGACACGAGTTGCGCCCCGCTTTGCGGGGATCTCCGCCCCCTATGTCAATGGGACATACGGGTTAATTTTTGACTATTTTTTACCAGTTAAACTTCCGCCAACAATTCTATCGCAAGTTCCTTCTGGAAGAAGAATCCACTCGCCAGCTCCGCCATCAGCTTTGGCAGATCCTGCGCATGAATGAGCATTTTTCAAATCAGCACAATCATTTTTGCCAGCCTTAACCACGCCATAGCATTTTTCCATTTTAACATCACTTTTTGCTAAAGCTGAATTAGCTGAAATTGCAAAAGCACTAACGCCAAGAACGAAAGAAGAGAGAAGATTTTTTTTCATTTTTTTAAAAAATTAAAAGTTAATAAATCGCAAGTTTTACGAAAACTCATTAATCTGTTTCGTAGATAAATTAAAAAGGTTACACATTTTTTTACCCGTATGTCCATTTACATACGGGACGGGGATCCCCGCAAAGCGGGGCGCAACTCGTGTCGCGTTTCCGTATCCCGAAGGGATAAAGGACTTTTTTTATTATCTCAAATCCGCTTCACCACAAGCTTAGCGATAATAGTTGAAATTATAGTCACAAAAAATACTGGAATAAAATGCCACATAAAAAGATGAGTTACATCTTCAGTTGAATGAACTAATCGCAGAAGAAAATAAGAAAAGCTGCCGCCGCAAAGGCCAATCATAAAGCCCGCCAAAGCCGAATTTAGAGTGGCTGCGCGATATAAAATTACAAAAAATATTAGAGATGGAATTATCGCAAATATCACAATCGCCAAAGCACATTGATAATTTGCGCCACCACAAATCTCATCAACCACAGAGCTGCCTTTCATAAAATATTGGCGCGCAATTACAGCGCATAAAAGAAATAGAAAAATAAAGGGAATTTTTTTTATCATAGGCTTTTGATTAAGATCAGGAAGCGCCAAAAAACTAGCAGCAAAAGCCGCAGACACAGAAGTAGCCAAAATTAAGAATATTTCTAAATCAAAGAATATGTCCTGAATTTTTTGTGATAAATCGGCTCTAAAACCTAAGAAAATAAAAATTAAAGATGCATAAAAAATCATCACCATTGTCCATAAAAGCATCTGCTTTTGGGGCTGATAAATTGGCTTTTTCGCACCTTGTTTTGCTAGATTTTTTATGAATTCTTCATTCACTTCTTTTGGCATTATTTTATGCGATACTTTTTAATTAAAACTTTATAAGCCCGATGCGCCGCAACTTTCACGGCCGCAACACTCATATTCAATTGATTCGCCACTTCCTGCAAAGAGTTACCTTTTATTTTTAGCAGATAGACAATTTCTCTTTGGTTTTTAGGTAAAATTTCTAGCATTTGATCTAAAGATTCGGGGCCTTCAAGCTGGGGGGAATCTTCTTCAAACAGAGCATTTTCAACATCTGCAAAATCCACTTCGATTAATTTTTTCTTGCGATAAACAACTCTTAAACAATCTTTTAATTTGTATCCCGCAATGGCGAAAATCCAAGGTTTGATCGGGCGATCTGAATTGTAAGTGTGACTAGCTTGATGAATTGCCAACATCGTTTCTTGCACCAATTCTTCTACATCCACCGCTTTGCTATAAGAAAATTTACGAAAGAAATTATAAAGCATGGGCATTATTTCGCGTAAGACAGCTTCATAAAGCACCTTGTCGCCTGCCTGCGCTAAACGCATTTTTTCTTCTAAAGATAAATTTTCTTTGGACAATTTTTTTGAAATCAATGATGATAGTTAATCACTTTCTTTGGGCAAGAATCACAATATATAAATCATGATAAATCTAATCGGATTAAGCAAAAAATTTTTAGAAGAAAAACTGATTGAAATTGGCGAAAAACCATTTCGCGCCAAACAAATTTGGAATTGGATTTACGCGCGCGGCGCTTTGTCTTTTGAAGAAATGACCAATATTTCTAAAGAAACTCGCATGGTTTTAGCAAAACATTTTACCATATCTAGACCAGAAATTTCTAAAGATATTATCGCTTCTGACGGCACTAGAAAATGGTTGGTAAAATTTTCTGACTGCAAAGAAGTGGAAGTGGTTTACATTCCTGAAGAAACTCGCGGCACTCTGTGCATCTCGTCGCAAGTGGGTTGCACTTTAGCTTGCAAATTCTGCCACACCGGCACGCAAACTTGGGTAAGAAATTTAGAGGCCAGCGAAATAATTTCGCAAATTATGATCGCTAAAGATTTAATTAAAGATTGGGATAAAAATAATCGCCGCCTGACAAACATAGTATTTATGGGCATGGGCGAGCCTTTCTTTAATTATGAAAATGTGGCCAACACTGTAAGAATTTTAAATGACACTGAAGGCCTAGACATGTCGGCGCGCAAAACCACCATTTCAACTTCTGGACTGGTTCCTGAAATTTTGCGCTGCGCTGAAGAATTAAAAACCAATTTGGCAATTTCGCTGCACGCCACAAATGACAAGCTACGCACTGAAATTATGGCAATTAATAAAAAATATCCTTTGGCCGATTTGATGAAGGCTTGCCAAGTTTATAATAAATTAAACCCGAACCAAAAAATCACTTTTGAATATGTGATGTTAAGCGGCGTGAATGACAAGGAAGAGCATGCACGAGAGTTGATTCAATTAATCAATAAATTCAATTTAAACGCCAAAATTAATCTCATTCCTTTCAATCCGTGGAATGGCTGCGAATATGAAAATTCTGAATTAGAAACAATTTTGAAATTTCAGAAAATTCTTAAAAATGCTGATTTAGTTGCTCCCATTAGAAAAACTCGCGGTGAAGATGTGATGGCAGCTTGCGGGCAATTAAAGTCGGAATCAGAAAGACAAAAAAAATCTCTAATAGCTTAAAATTTCTTGTCATTTTGCTTTTACAAAGCCAAAAGTGGTTTTGATTTTGAAAAATAAAAAGGTGTTCTTTATGAAATTCTACAAATATTTATTAGAAATTTTTTACTTCTATACCAAACTAAAAATCTATAGTTTGGTATAGTTTTTATTTTACGCCGTACGAACGGCGCGCCACTTTGTGGGGACCCCACATACCAAACAAACTTTATATTGCCGTGGAAGAAGTGATTGGAAAAATGGTAATTTACAACAATGTGGCAGCCCATTTTTTTGACCGCAATTTCAAATTTGCGATGCCAAAAGAAAAAGGAGAATTTTATGGCAAAAAATCTGTTCTAAAAGGCGGACATTTCGGAGTAACCGCAAATCGCAGCTTTAAAATTGACGGCAAGATGGCGGATTTATTGGTGCTAAAAAGAGTGAATTTGGATGTGAAAGAGTGAATTTGGATGTGCCTGTGAAGAAAAAAGCTGAAGAAAAAAGCTGAAGAAAAAAGCTGAAGAAGAAAGCTAAGGCAATTCGCAAAGCTTTGCATAAGAAAGTGAAACGCTCTGTTAAGAAGAAATAACCTTAATAAATTCTGTCATCTCGAGCTTTAGCGAGAGATCTCATGAGTTCATCACACAAAATTTCCTGAGATCTCTCGCTAAAGCTCGAGATGACAGGTTCTTAAACTATAAATTTTACCTAAGAAAAAATATCCGCCACCTTCTTAAAGAAACTTTCTGATTTCGGATTGCTCGCTTTATTTTGCATCAATTTGTCCAACTTCTGAAGCAACTCGCGCTCTTCACTAGAAAGTTTCACTGGAGTTTCAATTTCCACTTTCACATACATATCACCTCTTCTGCCACCAGAATTGATCACGCTCATGCCTTTCGATTTTAAGCGGAATTGATCACCATTTTGCGCACCTTCTGGAATTTGTAATTTAGCTTTATCGCCATCAATTGTTGGAATTTCGATACTGCCGCCAAGAGCTGCGGTGGTAAATTTAAGAGGAATTTCAAAATGAATATGATCGCCCTTTCTGACAAAAAACTGATGCTTACGAATTGTAATAAACACATATAAATCGCCAGCCTGACCACCTCTAACTCCAGCTTCACCTTCGCCAGTAAGTCTAATTCTGTTTCCTTCTTCAACGCCCGCAGGAATTTTTACGACAAGAGTTTTTTCTTTATTAACTCTGCCGTCGCCGCGACAAGTTTTGCATGGATTTTTAATTACTTGGCCAGTTCCAGCGCATGATCCGCAAGTGCGTTCTACAATGAAAAAACCTTGTTGCGCTCTGACTTTTCCAGAACCTTTACAATTGCCGCATTCCGCTGGTTTTTCACCACCTTGCGCGCCACTTCCGCTGCAACTGCTGCAAGAAGTTGGAATTGAAAATGAAATTGTTTCATTAGTTCCGCGGAAGGCTTCTTCCAAAGAAATTTCTAAATTATAACGAATGTCTGAACCGCGAACAGCCGAGCTTCTTTTTTTGCCCTGTCTTGCGCCTGCATCACCAAAAATATCAGAGAAATTGCTAAAAATATCATTGAAATCGAAACCATCAAAACCTCCTCCATGGCCTCCACCATGTCCACCACCGCCGCCTTGACCAAAAGCTGAATGACCATATTGATCATAAGCCGCTTTTTTCTGATCATCTTTTAGAATTTCATAAGCTTCTGTGGCTTCTTTAAATTTGGCTTCCGCCTCTTTATTTCCCGGATTGCGGTCTGGGTGATATTGCATCGCTAATTTGCGGTAAGATTTTTTAATCTCATCTGCCGAGGCCGATTTAGCAACGCCTAAAATATCGTAATAATCTCTTTTTTGTGCCATGTTTTATTGGTTCTTAAAAATAATTTCTGCCATCTCGAACGCAGTGAGAGATCTCATTATCTTGAAGATAAACTCATGAGATCTCTC
>CAMCME010000009.1 GCA_945875925.1 Rickettsia typhi
TGAGATCCCTCACTTGCGTTCGGGATGACAGTTTGTATTTTTTATTCATAGTTGGATGAGTTCTTCATCCGATTTTTTTTATCTCTATCTCATGCATAAATATCGCACTCACAATTGTTCAGAATTGAACAAAACTAATGTTGGACAAATAGTTAAACTTTCAGGCTGGGTTCATTCAAAACGTGATCACGGCAGTTTGATTTTTATTGATTTGCGCGATCATTTTGGGATTACTCAAATAGTTATTGATGTAGAAGCTTTTGTACATTCGCGTTCGGGAATTGTGGTTGAAGGTTTAGATCAAAATCATTGGTTAACTCAGATTTCTTCTATCAAACTTGAATCCGTGGTAACAATTGAAGGATTAGTTGCTGCGCGCGCTCAAGAGGTTGTAAACCCCAATATTAAAACTGGAGAAATCGAAGTACGTATCGAGAAATTTATAGTTGAATCCGCCGCCGAGCAAATTCCATTTCAAATCAACGACAACAACGAATATCCCGAAGAAATGCGTTTAAAATATCGCTTTCTCGATTTACGTCGCGACAAAACTCACAAAAATATTGTGCTGCGTAGCAAAGTGATTTCGGCAATTCGCGCCGAAATGACGGCGCAAGATTTCCTAGAAATCCAAACGCCAATTTTAACCGCTTCATCTCCGGAAGGTGCGCGTGATTATTTGGTTCCGGCGCGTTTACACCCGGGAAAATTTTATGCGTTGCCGCAAGCGCCGCAACAGTTTAAGCAACTTTTGATGGTTTCTGGTTTTAACCGTTATTTTCAAATTGCGCCATGTTTTCGTGATGAAGATTTACGCGCAGATCGTGCGCCAGAATTTTACCAGCTTGATATGGAAATGTCGTTTGTAACCCAAGAAGACGTGTTTGGCGCGATTGAACCGGTTTTAAAAACAATATTTAAAAAATATGGCGTGAAGAAAACTTCTGACGAAGATTTTGTAAATATTAAGTATGAAGATGCGATGTTGAAATATGGAATTGATAAGCCTGATTTGAGAAATCCGATTATCATAACGGATGCTACCGAAATTTTCCGCGGTTCAGAATTTTCAATTTTTGCTAAGCAAATAGAGCAGGGCGCAACAATACGTGCGATTCCTGCACCGAAATGCGCCGCGCAACCAAGATCATTTTTTGACAAAACTATAGAATTCGCGCAACAAAACGGCGCGAAAGGTTTGGCTTATATTATTTTCGATGAAAACGGCGAAGGTAAAGGCCCGATCGCAAAATTTTTAACTGCTGAAAAATTAGCTGAACTTAAAAAAACTGCCGGTTTAGAAAATGGCGATGCAGTATTTTTCTCATGCGGCAAAAAAACTGAAGCGGCGAAAATCGCGGGTGTTGTAAGAATTAAGCTCGGAAATGATTTAAAATTAATTGATGAATCAATTTATAAATTCTGCTGGATCGTTGATTTTCCGATGTACGAATTAGATGAACAAACTGGCAAAGTTGAATTTTCGCATAATCCATTTTCAATGCCGCAAGGCGGTTTGGAAGCTTTGAATTCACAAGATCCGCTCGCAATCAAAGCTTTTCAATATGACATTGTTTGCAACGGCGTGGAATTATCGAGCGGCGCAATTAGAAATCACAAACCAGAAATTATGTATCGCGCTTTTGAAATTGCGGGTTATGGCGCGGAAGTTGTGGAAAAACAATTTGGCGCAATGTTAAACGCTTTCAAATTTGGCGCGCCGCCGCACGGTGGTTTGGCTCCGGGAATTGATCGAATTGTGATGTTGCTGGCTGATGAACCAAATATCCGCGAAGTAATTCCCTTTCCAATGAATGGCAAAGCGCAAGATTTAATGATGAACGCACCAGCGAATGTTGCACAAAAACAACTGAAAGAATTAAACGTAGAATTAAGTAAAAAAGCAAAAGAGTTAATTGAAAAAGAAGAACCTTCAAAAAAAGTACAAGAAAATCTTAATGTTAAGGAGCAACTAATTAGGGATGCAAAAAATCTTTTAATAGAAAAATGGTGTTCTTGTATTCCAGAAGAACAAGATAAATTTCTTAAAGAATTTAACGAACCAAAATCTAGTGAACTTAGGGCTAAAGGAATAAGAGGTCTTTGGAAATTTGAAGATCTAGATTTTTTTGAGCTTTCACACGCTAGTGGAGAATTGCCAAGACCCTTATCAATAATATCAAATCTCAATTCGCCCATAAGACCAACGACTGAAATTATTTTGCAGAATAGAAGCTCTGTGCGCATTTCTAGCATACATGACTCGGGTTACAGTAATCAATTATCAGAAATTTTGACAAAACTGCAAAAAACTTAAAAAAAATCTATGGAACAAACCCAAAACCGCCTACAAAACTACATCGAAAAAGTTAAAGAAAGAGCGCAAAATTTTATCGGTTATCCGGTTTCAATTGATTTTGATTATTCGGAATTAACCGAGTTGCTGAAATATCCGCTTAATAATCTTGGCGACCCTTTGATTGAATCGACTTACGATTTAAACTCGCGCTCAATTGAACGCGAAGTGGTACAATTTTTTGCCGAAATTTTTAAAGCGCCAAAAAATAATTCTTGGGGATATGTCACCAATGGCGGTTCGGAAGGCAATCTTTACGCGCTTTATTTGGCGCGCGAACTTTATCCCAAAGGAATTGTTTATTATTCCGAACATACGCATTATTGCATCAACAAGAATATTCACTTGCTTAACATGCCATCAATTGTGATTCGTTCGCAAGAAAACGGCGAAATGGATTATCAAGATTTAAAAGAAGCCCTTCATCTACAACGCCAAAATCCGGCAATCATTATCGCCAATATTGGAACCACAATGACCGAAGCCAAAGACGATGTTTCTAAAATTAAAAAAGTTTTAAAAGAATCGGCAATTCGCAGCCATTACATTCACGCCGATGGTGCGCTGGCGGGCACTTATTTGGCTTTGCTTGAAAAAGAGCCGCGTTTTGATTTTGAACAAGGAATTGATTCAATCGCCATTTCTGGCCACAAATTTATTGGCTCGCCAATTCCGTGCGGCGTGGTGATTGTGAAAAAAAATTACAGAGATCGCATTGGTCAAACCATTCCATATATTGGCACGCTAGACACCACAATTACTGGCTCGCGCAACGGCCACAGCCCAGTTTTTTTGTGGCACGCAATTAACAAATTAGGTCGCGAAGGCTTAAAAGCGCGCGCTCTAAAATGTTTTGAAGTTGCGGAATATGCGCTTGAAGAAATGAAAAAACTGGGAATTAAAGCTTGGAAAAACCCAAACGCTATTACGATAATTTTCCCAAAACCCACAGAAGAAATTTGTGTTAAATGGCAACTGGCTTCTGACGGCGAATTTTCGCACATTATTTGCATGCCCGGAGTTACTAAAGAAAAAATCGACGAGTTTTTAAATGAATTGAAGGTTAGCAAGACGAAGCATAGCAAACTTTAATAATAATTTATGACAAAAAATCCTAAACCATTCTTCCCTTTCAAAAATGTTTTTATTGCCAGCGATCCAGATAATTTAAAAAGTTTTAATGATAATCTTTCAAAGAAAATCATTGAAAAAATGCAGGAAGCTTTCGATTCGCACCTTTCTAAAGGTGAGTTTGAAAAATATGTTGAAACTGTGAATCAGATGATAACGCAGCTATTTCCAACTAATAATAAAATCACCATTCAAGATGTTGTTAATAATCCTAAATTAGCAGATTCTTTGAAAGAAATTTCTAATTGTTCGGTTCTTTCAAATTCATCAAAAACCGATCAAAACGGAATTCCGGTTTTAGATATTTTTTTCCCCCAGCCAAATTCTTCAGAAGATGCCAAATGTGAGTTTGGGCAATATATTTTTAACGAAGCGCCAAACGTTCTAGATGATGGATCTTATGTTTTTTCAAATCTTAACCAGTTTTTTGCCAGAACTCTCTTTGGAAATCCTGCGCCCAGAGGTTTGGCTTGTGATATTGCGAATGTTGCTCCGCCACAAAATATTAATTACGATCTAAATCTGACTTCTGATCAAACTTATAGTTATAATCAATATAAATGCACTTCACCCGCTTTCTTACAAAATTTTATTGCTACAATTGATCAAATTTCTGCCAATGTTGGCGGCAGACCTCATTTTGTTTATAACACAATTCAGGCGCATAATTCTTCAAAATTTCCTCATTACATCGGTTTTGATAAAGCTGATTCTGAATCTGAAGCGTCAGGATATGTTCAAGTGATTGATGAAAAATGGATGATGCATCTTCAAAGCGAACTTGGTTATGGAACTGGGGCAAATTTGCACATTGTAACTCATGAAACCTTGCATTGGTTGGGAATGGGTCATCCTCATGAAGTCGAAGTTACAAGAAAGTTTTTAGAAGAATGGAGTGTTAAAAATGGCGACCCTTCCCCGAGCGTTGCTTCTTATGGAGGAGATTATCTTTTTAAAGAAACTCTCAACGTACCAACTTTTGACCACAGAGTCAGGAATGATGATCGCTTCGCTTATCTTAGACCTTACGATGTTTTATTTCTTGAACAAAAAAGGCATGAAAAGTTACTTTGCATGGATCAAAGAAAAGAATTGGGTTTGGTGGTCGATCAATCTTCGCTTTCAAGAAGTGCCGGACAACAATGCGCCTTTGATAATTATCAGGAGTTAAAAAATCATAGTTTTGATACCTTGTCAGAATCTTCGCAAAGAATTTTAGCGCATTCTTTGAAGAGAGTTATGTGCATTGAAGTTCCGGTTATGTTAGCGTCAGAAGCAATAATACAGTGTTTTGGCGGAAGAGATTCAGATAATCAGCAAAACTTGGATGAAGGCGAAGGTAATCCTGATACAAGAGGCAGAATACAAAAATTTATCACTTCAGAAAATGGCATCGCCGCAACAAAAAATTTATTAAGAACCCTATGTAACATCGTTGCGATGGGAGTTAATCCAACGGTTGCTTCCTTCGCTCTGCAAACCGGAGTTCAAGTTGCTGCGGGAACTTTTAACCTAGTTGCGCAAAAAACCGGTCTTGACGAAAGCGAAGTTGCTAAAAGATTTAAGGAAACTTCGGAGTATATTTCTGAATATGTTCCCGAAGTTATCAGAAAAAATCTTTTTGGATTTGCGATGATTTGGGCTTTAAACAATATTCAATATTCAGATTATGTTGATGCCTTCACTAAAAATTGGTCGATAGCAGATAGTATTTATAACTCTAACGGCTCGTTAAATGATACTAAATTTATTCCCACTCCATCAATTACAACCGCTGAATCGATAATTACATCTTGCGTTGTTTCTCTTTTTTGTGCGGCACTTTCTACTGGATTAAAAATGTGTTTGAAAAAGACCGATTTAAGACAAAATCGTGTAGGTGTAGAGGAAGTTGATTTAGAACTAGGGGAGGCAGGAGGTTCAAATTCTGAGCAACCTGAGATTATTGAAGAAAAAAAAACCGATGTAGAAACAAATGAAAAATCATCAAGTGAAGTTGATAATAATCCGCCCGAAAATTCTTCTGAAGTTCTTGAAAAAAATTCTGAAGCAAGATCTGTATTACAATCTGAAGAAATAGAATCCAAAAAAACAGATGAAGAATCATTACCTATAGGTGATCTGTATAAATATAAAGATTCTTCTGAAGTTCTTGAAAACAATTCCGAAACAAGATCTGTATTACAATCTGAAGAAATAGAATCCAAAAAAACAGATGAAGAATCATTACCTATAGTTGATCTTTATCAATATAAAGATTCTTCTGAATTTTATGATAATCCGGAAGGGTTAAAGTCAAAAGTTAAAACAACTTCATCCGAAATCTCTAAAGCAAAAGCAGAACAAATTAATACAAATAAAAACGAGATCTTAGATCGAGGAGATAATTTCTAATAATGCAAAACCAATTCTACCTAACCCAAAAACTGCCGCCTTATATTTTTGCGGCGATGTATAAACTAAAAACCGAAGCGGCGGCGCGCGGTGTTGAAATTATTGATTTTGGAATGGGAACTCCAGATTCTCCGCCACCACAATTTGTGATGGATCGCTTGGCTGATCTTTCAAAAGATGGAAAATTATTTGCTTATTCGGTGACTGGCGGAATTGAAGTTCTACGCGAAGCGATTTGCGATTATTATCAGCGTCGTTTTGGCGTTGCTCTTGAAGCTAAGTCTGAGGCCTTGGTAACAATTGGTGCAAAAGAAGGAATTGCATCACTGGCAACTGCAATTTCTAGCCCGCAAAATTATTTTGTCGTGCCTTCTCCTGCTTACCCAATTCACACTTTTGCTTTCACACTTTCTAAAAGTAATGTGGTGCATTTGCCCGTAATTAAATCGAGCGAATTTTTGCGCGATTTCAAAAAATTTGTTGAAGAAAAAATTGCCAAAGGAGAGGACAAACCTTTGGCGGTGATTGTGAATTATCCATGCAATCCAACCACTGAAATTGTTGGTTTAGACTTCTATCAAGAAATGGTTGATTTTTGTAGAAGACATCAAATCTACATCATTTCTGACATTGCTTACTGCGAACTTTATTTTGATGAAAAAGACAAGCCACATTCTATCCTTGAAATACATGGTGCCAAAGATATTGCGATTGAATTTTCTTCTGTTTCAAAAAGCTATTCTATGCCGGGATGTCGCGTGGGATTTGCGGTTGGAAACCCAACTTTGATTGATGCACTTTATCGCATTAAATCTTATTTAGACTACGGATCATTCAATCCGCTGCAAATGGTGGCGGTGGATGCGCTGTCAGAAAAAAGTGACGAATATTTAAAAAATCTGCGTCAACTTTATAAAGAACGCGGCGAATTTTTATGCAATATTTTAGAAAAAGAACTTGGATGGCATGTTGAGAAACCTAGAGCCAGCATGTTTATTTGGACGCGTTTGCCAGAAAAATTTGCCAATATGACATCTTTTGATTTTTGCAAAAAAATGATTCAAGAAGCTGGAGTTGTAATGACTCCGGGAAGTTCATTTGGTGCAAATGGTGAAGGTTTCGTTAGATTTTCTTTGATTCGCACTGAAGCGGAGATGAATAGAGCAGTAGCAGCTTTGAAGAGAGTTTTTTTTGAATAAAAAATTCAATTAAAATCACCAACTGATGATTAACTTTAAAATCCTAACAATTTTCCCCGATCTTTTCCCTGGGCCTTTAGCGGCATCAATCACGGGTGGGGCTTTAGAAAAAAACCTCTGGTCAATTGAAGCGATTAATATTCGCGATTATGCCAAAGATAAAAGAGGAACAGTGGATGATATGCCTTATGGCGGCGGGGCAGGTATGGTTTTGAAGGTGGATGTTTTGGCTGATGCGATTGAGTCCACCTTCGCTGAAGCTACGGCGGATTTAAAAAAGCCAAAAATAATTTATCTTTCGCCGCGTGGAAAAGTTTTGACGCAAAAAATTGCGCGAGAATTGGCAGAAGAAAAAGAAATTATCTTGCTGTGTGGGCGCTATGAGGGAGTTGATCAGCGGGTTTTGGATGAATATGAAATCGAAGAAATTTCAATTGGTGATTATGTTTTAAGTGGTGGTGAAATTGCCGCTTTTGTTTTGATTGATGCGGTGCTTAGAAATGTTGAAGGTGTTCTGGGCGCTGAAGAATCTCTGTCGGAAGAATCTTTCGGTGCGAAAGAAAATTCCCAGTTTGATAATTTGCTAGAATATCCACATTACACAAGGCCACAAGAATGGCGCGGTCGCGAGGTTCCTGAAGTTTTAACTTCGGGGCATCACAAGAAGATTAATGAATGGAGAAAAGAAAAAGCCATTGAGATTACGAAGAAAAATCGCCCAGATCTTTTTGAAAAATTTTTAAATAAAAAAACCGTCGGTTGAGCGGAGTCGAAACCAAAGGATGGTTCCTGCTGCAGACTTTATAAAATGTGGATTTTTGCTTTTTTAACTCAGCGGCCGTGACCATCCGTTGGTTTCGACTCCGCTCTGGCCAGCGGTTTCTTTATTTCTAATCCGCGCGGGCCAATGGTTGCGAAAATAAAACTACTTGACGATTAAAATTACCTCACCAATTTTCTCTTAAGTTTTCTAAAAAATTACGGAGAAACTCATGTCAAAATTAAAAAAATTTTTACCTCTTACTCAAGAACAAATCAGCCAAATAATCTCGCAATCAGAAAGCATAATTTCACCAATTGCAGCGCGGGTGCAACATAAGATTAAAGAGAATCCTAATCATAAAATCCTTATCGGCGATTACAACGAAGCCACCGACAAAAAAGAATTTCTAAATAACAACATGCAGGCTGTAACTCGTTTTCTTAACGAGTGCGAATTGGTTGGTTATCCTGGTGAAGTAAATGATTTGAATAAAAGTACTTATGTGCTGGGCATGGATGGTGTGTCCTTGATCTCGTCTTACATGGATAGTAAAGGCGGAAGAGATGTTGCTTCTCATCCAGTTAAGGCAGTGAAAAATACTCAAATTATTGCGCCAAATGGTTCTAGAAAACATTCGGATAATTTTTTGGCGACAAATGGAATATTGCCAGCTTTGCAAGAGCAATTATTAGCAGATTTTAGAGAAGCGGGAGATGGTAAGTTTGAAAAAAGTTATTTGGTCGAAACCTTTGGTACCAATGGTGGTGACCATGTGTTATGTTTAACAATTCGTAAAGAAGCTGGTGAAAAAGATCCGCTGATTCATTTATTTGATTCTTCTAATTCATTAATCAGAAATGGCGTGGAGGCTAATAAAAACAGTATTGCTGGAGGTTGGTGTTCGCAAATTACCGTTAATGCTACGCTGAAAGCGGTTTTTGATGAGCTGAATCCTGAGCTTGGTCTGAAGTTTAACGAGGAAAAATATTATAATAATTCTGAACCTTTGCAAAGATCAGGGTCTTCTTTATGCGCAACTTTTGCTTGCGAAACTGCCCATGAATTTGCGGCGATGAGCCGAAAGGAGCATGAGGCGCATTTGCAAGGTTATCAATATCCTAGTTTATTTGGCGGAAAAACTGAAAGGCTGTTTGATTTAGATCATTTGGACAATGGTTATATGCCGCAAGGACCATCAGCATTGCCTGCAGAAAAAATTGTAATGTCGCATTTTACTGACACTGGTTTGAAACCTAGACTTGAAGAATTAGATAAGGTTTTCCACAAAACCAAAGGAGGAGAGGTTGAAACAATGCGTGATCGCATTGCTAGATATCAAAGCCCAGAGGGCGAGAACCAAATTGCTGAGCAAAAAGCTTTAAGACAAAAAATTGGGCATTTATTTGAGATTGTAACTAATCATGAATTTTTACAAAAAGCTGAAGGTGTGGAATATGTGCCAATAGATCAGCCTTATGGTGAAAGCCCTTATATTCCTGCTGGTGCTGATTTTCAAAAACCTCCTAAAGAGGCTGCTGAATTGGTAAAACAGCTGAACAGAATTTTGCCAGTTACAAATAAAGTAAATCGCTGTGAAGTGGATGGGAAAGCTCAAACTGTTACAGCAGTGGTTTATATTGGAAAAATTACTGGTGATAAGATTAAGGATTTAATGCAGGAAAAGGAAATTTCTGTGCAAGAAAGGTTAATAGATTTATCTGCCAATGTTGTTGGGGTTAATCCAGAGTTAAGTCAGTTAACGGAAATGAAAATGGTTTTTCCAAGAGGAAGGCTAGCGGAGTTAGAAGAAGAATTTAAGACTAAGAAACCTATTTATCAGCCAGCAGATCATTCTTTTATGCCACAAGGAAAAACACCTCCGATTGAAGCTAGAGTTAGAGAAGTAAGGAAATTGGAATCTGTGCAGGAAAAAGTTGTTTTAGTTGTGTGAGAAACTGTCCGAGTTTGTGGCGAGAAATCCTCCGTCACAACTTAGTTGGGGTTGCGCCACCTCCTTTTTACTCACAAAATATTTTTTTGTTTGAGTGAGTTGCAATTGCTAAAGCAATTGTCAAAGGAGGCTAAGATAGATTATTCCTCTTTCTTCCCCGAAGAAATTTTTCTAGTTGCGCCAGTTGGTCTTGGTTTTTGTTCGCCTTCAACTCTAGCTGGTCTTTCAGGTCTAGCTCTTTGTGGTCTATCTCTGTTTTCAGGGCGTGGGCTTCTAGAATCTCTATCTCTATTTTCAGGACGCGGCCCTCTAGAATCTCGGCTCTTACTTGGAGTGTTAGGTTTAGCATGAGGCTTCGAAAATCTTGGTTTCGCAGCCGCTTTTTTACCTTTAAATAAACTTACCAAGAACTCAAAAAATCCAACTTTCTTCTTAGCTTTAGAATGCTGAGTTTCTTTGTGAACAGGCTTTCTAACTTCTCTTTTATCAGAATCAGAATTTCTGCTTTCTCTGTCTTTGCTTGAAGAATGAGTTGGTTTTTTATGACCACGATCTTCATCTTTTCCTGAACCAATGCGGCTTGCAGAAGAGCCTGAAGATGCTTTGTGGAAAGGATGAGAATCATCCACTGGAATTTTGTAGTTAATTGCTTTTTCAACAGCTAATAACAATTTGTCGTCATGCGGATCACAGAAGGAAATAGCCACCCCTGTGCGTCCGGCTCTAGCAGTGCGCCCAATGCGATGCACATAACTTTCAGGATCACTTGGAATATCATAATTAATCACATGGCTGATGGCAGGAATATCAATGCCGCGCGCCGCAACATCAGTTGCAACTAGCACACTAATTTTTCCGTCACGGAAATTATTTAGGGCTTTTTCTCTGGCCGATTGAGTTTTGTCTCCGTGAATTGCTGCAACTTGAACGCCGCTTCTTTCTAATGCTTCAACCACATCTTCAGCACCATGTTTGGTTCTGCAAAAAATTAAAACGCTAGTGGCTTCTTCTTGTTTTAAAATATGTTTAAGAAGTTTCACTTTATCGAATCTTTCTACGAAATAAATTTTTTGATCAATCTTCTCAACTGTTGTAGATTGTGGCGTGATCTCGATTCTAATTGGATCTTTCAAAATTGAATTTGAAAGTTCAGTGATTGTTGCAGGCATGGTTGCTGAAAAGAAAAGTGTTTGTCTTTTTTCAGGAATGCGCGCCACAATTTTTTTAATGTCATTGATGAAACCCATGTCCAGCATGCGATCTGCTTCATCTAAAACAAAAATTTCTAGCTGCATTAAACGGATGTAACCTTGGCTCATCAAATCCATCAATCGACCGGGTGTTGCAATCAAAATATCTACGCCTGCTTGCAAGGCAGTGATTTGTGGTTTTTCGCTGACACCGCCGTAAATAACCGCGTGGCGCAAGTTTAAACCTTTTGAGTAAGCTTCAATATTTTCAGAAATTTGTGAAGCTAGTTCTCTGGTTGGAGTTAAAATTAAAGCGCGCACACAGCCGCTTTTTACTGATGCCTTGCTGTTAGCAAGATTGTGTAAAATTGGTAAAGAAAAAGCTGCGGTTTTGCCAGTCCCAGTTTGGGCAATTCCTAAAATATCCTTGCCTTCAAGCAAATGTGGAATGGCCTGAAGTTGAATTGGTGTTGGTATTGTATAGCCTTTATTTTCAAGAGCCGTAAGGATCTTCGGGTTTAAGTTTAAATCTTTGAAAGTTGTCATTTTTGAGAAATTATGTTTGAGAGATTGCGGCTAAATATATGTAGTTCAGCCCAAGACTTGTTCGAAATGAAAAGTCCAACTCCGCTTAAAAAATTAAGTGTGATCCATTGCTAAAGGACCGATTCTTCTAGTCAGCTGTGGCCCCAAGCTTTTTTATTCTTGGGATTATTTGGGGATTGTAGCCTAATTATTACTTATTGCTTCGCACCTAAAGTCACTTGCTTCATCAGTATTTTTACTGCGGGGTAGCGAGGATTAGACAGCAAGGATTTCTAAATGCCACCTTTAATACTTTAACTCCCACCGTCATCCTTGGCCCACAGGGCCGAGGATCTCATGAGTCTTAATCTCCAAAACAAAAAAACCGCCGGCCTAAGCGAAGTCGAAACCAACGGAAGGTTCCTGCCGCGGACTTACTTCACAGCAGGAACCTTCCTCTGGTTTCGACTCCGCTTAGGCCAGCGGTTTGTAAATTGAGATTAAGTAGATAAATAAAGGCATTAATTCTGCAGTTAGTTAAGAGCTTAAAATTGCCTTCTTGACAAAATTGTATCTTATAAGCTACATTTTTTGAGTTACCAATAACCATTAAAACAAATGTCGAATCACCAATATGACATTAAAATTTTTGCAACCTCGCAAGGTCGTGAGCCTTTTGTAGATTGGTTGGAAAAATTTAATAGAGATGTCAAAAAAAGAATTATTTTAAGGATCAACAGAATCAGTATCGGAAATTTAGGAGATTGTAAAAATCTGGGTGAGGGGGTTTTGGAGTTGAGGTTTAAGTTTGGTAAGGGATACAGAATATATTTTGGTAAGGATGGAGATAAGCTGGTTATTCTTCTTTGTGGGGGAGATAAAAAAACACAAAAACAAGACATAGAAAAGGCGAAGCAATATTGGTCGGAATATAAAAATAATAGTTAATTTTTTAGGTGCAGATATGAAAAAGAAAAACCCAAAATACAGAGATTTTAATAATTTAGTTGATGAGCAGCTTAAGAAAGACGAGGCTTTAGCAGATGAATTATTGGAGCATGCTTTAGAAGAATATGAAAAAGACGGCGATGAAAAAGCTTTGTTGATTGCTTTAAAGCAAGTGACTTTGGCGAAGGGTGGTTTTCAGAATTTGGCTGATAAGACAGGGCTTTCTAGAGAGAGTTTATATAAGACTTTATCGGATAAGGGAAATCCGAGGATGACGACTTTGAAGAAGATATTAGAGGCTTTGAATTATGGGTTATATTTTAGGCATATTTAACTAACTATTTTTCTTCTCTTCCACCACTTCCTTAGGCTTGGCGCCGCCGCTTTTTGCTGACTTGTTTTCTGGTTAGACAGTAAGGAATTCTAAATGTCACCTTTTAAACTTTGGGTTGTGCGTAACCGCCGTTTGAGCGGAGTCGAAACCAACTGAAGGTTCCTGCTGCTGAGACTTTATAAACTGCACGGCAAGTACCTTTCATTGGTTTCGACTCCGCTCAACCGAAGGTTATATTAACGATATCAAGCTCTCATTATATTTAATAAATGTATTCAAAGTTTAAAAATATTTTTCTTTGCAATCGATGGAAGGATTGCTAGGTATGAGAGATTGCAAATAAAGGTAATTTGGACTCAGAATTATCTCAATTTTTGATTAATTTAAAACATAAATACTACTTATGAAAAATCTATGCACTGACTTTGATCGCAGTTTAATTTTATTTCTCTGTATGCTTGTAGTGGTGATTTTTCTGTATGCAGGTGGTTTTTTATCAGAAGTAGCTTTGACATCTTTTATAGCCTTGATTGGCGTTGTGTATACTATTAGAGATTCAAATTCTCAGTTAATTAAAAAACTAGATCATGATTCAAATCAAAGAGATAGAGATAGGGATATGGCTTTGCGTAGAGAAATTTACCTTAATGCAACAGAGGCAATGTCGCAATGGAAAGTTTTATTGTCAAAACTTTGTGATCTAGAACTTCCTCAATCAAAAATTAATGAAGAACTTTGTGTTATTAGTTCAGCTTTATCCAAAATAGAAGTGGTCGCTGACAATAAAACAATTCAAGTAATTTCTAGATTATCCTCTGAATTGACCAGTGCTAATTTGGAATTGATCTCAAAAAGATCTACATTGATGTTCCTTAAAATTGATGTTGATGTTCTAGAAGTGTCTATTCAAAAATGTTTAGTAGCTCAAAAAGAAAATTCTGACTTTATAACAAAATTTCTTTTAGATGGAAACCCAAACCAAAGTTCTTTAAAAATTGCTCAAGGTAATTTCGATTATTGGATGAAGCAGTTTGAAAAACTTTTTAAAGAGCAGGGAGAATTGCAAAAAAACTACATGAGGAGCATTGTAAGTTTTTGGTAATGGTAAATGAGAAGCTGGGATGTATAGGAGAATATGGAGCTTCAGCTCTATTCGCAATAAGAGGGGAACTTGGATTTCCAATAGATGAAGAATGTTACATTGAAACATTAAGAGAAAGAACTGAAAAATGTGATGAAGTTCTCAGGGCTTTTGTTTCGGATGTGCAAAATCTCGTCAAAGAAGAAAATGATTCAAAATAAATATACTAAATCTCACTATTCTAACGCCAAAAAACTTGTTGCAACTAAATCAAAGCAATAATTATAATGACTAAAGATGCCCAGGACCGACCTCTACTTGTAAGTCGCCTGGGTTTTTTATTGTCTGAAATTCGGCTAGAAAATCTTGATATTCTGAAAATATTTTTGGAAAACGATCTAGCTGTGATGTCCAATTTGCAAGTTCTGGTGATAGATGTTCTAAAATTTCATAGATGGTTTGGTGATATAATTTTAAATCAAATTTTAAAATTAATTCGTGATGTGCTGCTCGGTTTCTAATTTGTTTTATTGATTCTAATTTTTGATGAATTTCTTTGCGTGTTATTTTTTGGTTTTGAGCAAAAACATTTCTTAAAGATTGTCTCCACATGCTTAATTCATAATTTGGATAGAGAAGCGAAACCCAGAATCCAAAAGATAAATTAGAAATTATTGTACTAGAATTTAGCTGTTTTGACTTAGTGATTATCTCATCAATTTTTGAAAGATTGACAAATTCTTTTTTATTCGTTCCAGCCAATAAATCTCGATTCAAAAACCAATTTTCACCATAAGTTTTAGCGATAGAAATATGAAAATTATTGCGTAGAGAAATTTCTAAATTGTGAAGAGATGGATAAAAAGATTCGCTTAATTTGATGTTGAATTCATAAAGCTGGAATGCCTCAGATTCTTTATTTCTAGCTAGATTGAGATATGAATTAAATCTATCGGAAGAAAGATTCTGTAAAATTTTATTGGTGTTTAACATGAGCAAATTCTGGTGAAAATTTGATGGGTTTTTTGTGAGGTGTTTTTACTCCATTTGGAAAAAAAGAAGCAAGTTTTTCTTATTAACTAGAGACTTATTTTTTCTTCTCTTCCACCACCACTTCCTCAAGCTCGGCGCCGCCGCCCAAGACTTTGTAAAGATTAACCAAATTTGTGATATATTCTTTTTTCGCGCTGGCCTGATTTTGTTTGGCAGTTAAAAAAGCAATTTGGGCGTCTAAAACATTCAGCGCGCTGCTGATTCCAACTTTATGTTTTGCTTCAGAAATGATGTTAGATTTTTCTCTAGCGCTTAAAATTGTGTCGTAAGATTTTAGCTGATTTGAGATTGCTTCTTTTTCAGCAAACTGGTCTAAAGCCTCGCGGAAAGAGGTTTGGATTGCTTTTTCATATTGGGCAATTTGCACTTTTTTGCGGGCATTGGCAATTGATAAATTAGCTAAATTTCTGCCGCCGCTGAAAATTGGTAAGTTAATTTGTGGCGTAAAAGTCCAAGTTTTTGAATCAAATAATCCATCTAATTCACGCGATCTATAACCATAAGTTCCAGTCAAAGTAATTGAAGGAAAGAAAGCGGCGCGAGCTGCTCCAATATTCGCATTAGCGCTTTTTAAACTATGTTCAGCTTGTTGCACATCTGGTCTTAAAAGCAGAGATTCTGATGGAACTAAATCAAGCAATTCTTCATTAATTCTAATGTCATTTAATTCTGTATCTTGCGGCAAGGCCTTTTCATCAAAGGTTCCAGTCAAAACCATCAAAGCATTTTTATCTTGAGCAACTAATTTTTTATAAGTTTCAAAAGTGGTTTTAGCTGTTTCAATTGAGGCTGCCGCGGCTAGCAAATCAACTTGCGAATCGATGCCATTTTTATAACGAAGTTCAGTGAAATTAAATCTGTTGCTTTGGGCTTTTAAATTTTCTTCGGTGATTTTTAAAATTTTGCTATCAAGCAAAAGTTGCGCATAAGCATTTACGGTTTCAGCAATCACGGTGATTTTGGTGACATTGCGAGTTTCTTCGCTAGCTAAAAAATCTTCCAAAGCTGACTTTTTTAAACTTCTGAGTCGTCCAAAAAAATCCACTTCATAAGAGGTGAGGGTTAAATTGGCCCCAAATTGTTTTTTCGGCGTAAAGCCTGCAAATGCACTAGGCACGCCTTGGCGAGTTTCTGATCCAACAGCAGAAATTGTTGGCATTAAATTTGAACGAGCCACGCCATGAGTTCCTTGTGCAACTTCAATATTTAAATTTGCCACTCGCAGGTCGCGATTATTGTCTAACGCCAGTTGAATCACTCTTTGTAAATCTGGAGATTGAAAATATTGCTTCCAAGAAATTGTGGAAATTTTTTGTTTGTCAGCACTTGTAGGAGCAGCAAAAGGCACTTCAACTTCGGGTTGCTTATATTTTGGCGCCATGGTGCAGGCGGAAATTACAAAAATAGCGATTAATGGATTTAGGAAATTTTTTATTTTCATCAGACAATATTTAAAAATTTTTTACTTTTCGAATTCCACATTGTCATTTCGAACGAAGTGAGAAATCTCATGAGTCTTAAAATACGAGTTTCATCCTCATTAGATTTCTCACTTCGTTCGAAATGACAATGTGGAGCGAAATGACAGTTTTATTACTGAGCAATTATCGCTTTTTTCTTCGCAATTCTCTCCACCAAAACATAAAACATCGGCACGAATAAAGTGGCCACAAAGGTAGCAAAAAACATACCACCCATCACGCCCACACCAATTGCTCTTTGGCTGGCCGAACCAGCGCCAGTTGCAGTGGCAAGTGGTGTAATACCAAGCATGAAGGCCATTGATGTCATCACAATCGGTCTGAATCTTTGTTTAATGGCGATCAAAGTTGCTTCGCGAATGTCATGACCTTTGTCGTAAAGACTGCGAGCAAATTCTACGATCAAAATCGCGTTTTTGGCCGATAAACCAATGGTGGTTAAAAGACCAACTTGGAAATAAACATCATTACTCATGCCGCCAAGCATTGAGGCAAGAATTGCGCCCAAGATACCGAAAGGCACAACCAAAATTACTGAAAATGGAATTGACCAGCTTTCGTAAAGCGCGGCCAAAGATAAAAACACCACAATCAATGAAATTGCATAAAGCCCCAAAGTTTGAGAGCCTGAAGATTTTTCTTCATAAGAAATTCCTGACCAAGCGTAATCAATGCCTTGAGGCAAAGTTTTGATCATTTTTTCCATTTCTTGCATTGCTACCCCCGAGCTAACTCCCGGAACTGCTGCACCTTGAATATTGATTGATGAAGTGCCGTTAAAGCGTTCTAGCTTTGGTGATCCGAAGGTCCAATGCGCAGTAGCAAAGCTGTTAAATGACACCATTTCGCCTTCTTTGTTTTTTACATACCATCTTTTTAAATCGTCTGGATTCATGCGATATGGGGCTTCAGCTTGTAGATAAACTTTCTTGATACGACCTTTATCAAGAAAATCATTCACATAAGAAGATCCCCAAGCGGTTTGTAAAGTTTGGTTAATGTCAGTAATTGTAAGGCCCAAAGCGGTGGCTTTTTCGTAATTGATGTCAATTTTATATTGCGCAACATCACTTAAACCATTTGGCCGAACACCAATTAAAAGTGGGTTTTTAGCAGAAGCGCCAAGCAATTGATTTCGCGCTCCCATCAAGGCATTGTGGCCCAGGCCACTGCGATCAAGAAGTTGTAAATCGAAACCCGAAGCATTGCCAAGTTCACGAATTGGAGGTGGGAAAAATGTGAAGACAAAAGCATCTTTAATTTTAGATAAAGAACCCATAGCGCGGCCTGAAATTGACGCCACACTTTGATCTGGTCTTTGCCTCTTACCCCAATCTTTTAAGCCGACAAATCCAAATCCAGAATTTTGTGAACGGCCAGCAAAACTAAATCCGGCAACGGTGAATAAATGATCAACATTTTCGGCTTCTTTTTCGAGAAAATAATCTTCCACTTTTTTCAAACTTTCAGTGGTGCGCTCTAAAGTTGAGCCACTTGGCGTGTTCACCATCAAATACATCATTCCTTGATCTTCAGTGGGTAAGAATGAAGTTGGCATGCGGCTGAATAAGAAAACCAAGCCACCCACCATCACCACATAAATCATCACAAATTTGAATAATTTTCCGATGATTTTGTCGGCGCTGTTAGTGTAAAAATTTCTAACCTGATCAAGTTTTTGGTTGAAGAAATTTAAGAAATTATTTTGAGATAATTTATTGCCATGTTCTTCATCTATTGCTGGTTTTAAAAGCGTGGCACATAAAGAAGGTGATAAAATTAAGGCGACTAAAACCGAAAGCACCATCGCCGAAACAATTGTGATGGAAAATTGGCGATAAATTGCACCAGCCGATCCACCAAAAAATGCCATTGGAATGAATACTGCAGAAAGAACCAAAGCAATACCAACCAAAGCTCCAGTAATTTGTTTCATTGATTTTCTGGTGGCGTCCAAAGGCGATAATTTTTCTTCATGAATAATTCTCTCAACATTTTCTACCACCACAATTGCGTCATCCACCAACAAACCAATGGCCAGAACTAGGGCAAACATGGTCAAAGTGTTGATGGTAAAACCGCAAGAAAATAAAATTGCAAATGTACCAAGCAACACCACAGGAACTGCGATTGTAGGAATTAAAGTGGCGCGGAAATTTTGTAAGAAAAGCAACATCACCAAGAAAACCAAGAAGATCGCTTCAAGCAAAGTTTCAACCACACCTTTAATCGAAAGTTTGATGAATGGAGTTGAATCGTAAGGATAAATTACTTGCACACCTTTTGGTAAAAATTGCGTCAGTTCAGTAACTTTGGCTTTCACGGCTTCAGCAGTTTTTAGGGCATTTGCACCACTTGCCAAAATTACCGCCATACCAGTGGCGGGATGTCTTTTATAACGCGCAACCGTGCTGTAACTTTGTGAACCAAGTTCAATTTTGGCTACATCTTTTAGGCGCACTTGCGAACCATTTTTATTCACACGCAAAATAATTTTTTTGAAATCTTCGGCAGTTTTTAATTTTGATTGAGAAGTAATTGTGGCGTTAAGTTGTTGTCCTTTAACTGACGGCAAGCCGCCAAGTTGACCAGCGGAAACATCGGCATTTTGAACTTTTAAAGCAGAAATAACTTCAGCAGTTGTAAGATTATAACTGAAAAGTTTAGTTGGATTTAACCAAATTCTCATAGCGCGCGGATTACCAAAAATCGTAATATTTCCAACCCCGTCAATTCTTGAAATATTATCCTTCATGTCAGAAAGAAGAATGTCACCAAGCGCGCCTTCACTTAGCGAATCATCTTCTGAATAAAGACCAACTACTAATAAAAAGTTGTTATTAGCTTTGTTAACTTTCACACCTTGTTGTTGAACTTCTTGTGGAAGAAGCGGCATTGCAGCCTGCAATTTATTTTGCACTTGCACTTGGGCAATATCAGGATTGGTTTTTGGCTCGAAGGTGAGGGTGATCATAACATTTCCGTCAGAGTCACTGCTTGAAGTGAAATAGCGCAAAGAGTCAATTCCAGTAAGGCTTTGCTCGATAACCTGAGTTACGCTATTTTCTAAAGTTTCAGCAGAAGCACCAGGAAGTGCTGTAGAAATTGAAACTGAAGGTGGCGCAATATTTGGATATTGCTCAATCGGCATTTTGAACAAAGACAAAGCCCCAGCCATCATGATGATAATTGCTAAAACCCAAGAAAATATCGGGCGATTGATAAAGAAGTTGGACATTTATTAAATTTTTTTAATTGGCTTTTTAATTTGATTCTAAATTTTTTAAGGTGGTGTTTTGAATTGAATAAGCTATTCGTCATCCTTGGGCGCTCTGGCGCCCGAGGATCTCATGAGTCTTAAAATTTGAGTTAAAAATTATGAGATCCTCGGCTCTTGCGAGCCAAGGATGACGAGTTTTTTTACTTTTTTTCTTCAGCTTTTTCCTCAACTTTTTCTTCAGTTTTTCCCTTCAGCCACAACCAACTGAACTGGAGTCACCTTCGTCCCATCAGCAATTTTTTGGAAACCTTCATAAACAATAACTTCTCCTTCACTTAAGCCATCAACCACCACCCAAGAGTCACCAGAAATTTGATCTGCTTTAATTGTGCGCGGTTTCACCACATTTTCTTTATCCACAACCCAAACAATCAAATTACCATCTGGCGCGCGGTTGGTGGCTCTTTGTGGAACTGTTAAAGTCTCGCTAGATTTCAAATGCATACGAGCATTTACAAACATTCCCGGCATTAATTTTTTATCCTTGTTAGAAAACAAAGCTCTTAAGCGCACAGAATCAGTTCCTTCATCAACAAAAACTTCTGAGAATTTTAATTTGCCAATATTTTGATAAGTCGAATCTTCAGTAATTACGCTAACAGAAATATCTTTTTGATTACCAAGTTTAACTGCGTCTTTACTAGCTTGAGACATATCTACATAAATTGGATCAAGCTGCGCAATAGTAGTTAAAATTGTAGTTTGGTTTTCAGTTACCAGCATTCCTTCAGTGACATTTGATTTACCAATATAGCCAGAAATTGGTGCATAAATATTACCTTTTTTGGCATCAGATTGCGCTTGGCCCAAAGCAGAATTGGCATCTTCAAATTCTTGTTTGCTTATGGCATCTTGTTCTAACAAAATTTTGTAACGATCTCTTTTAGCGCGAATTGCCTTTAAAGTATTGTTAGAACCTTCTGCAGTATTTTGATAAGAAGATGGATCAATTTGATAAAGCATTTGTCCTTTCTTCACAAAGCTTCCTTCTGTGAAAGTTTGCTTCTTAATTATTCCATCAATTTGTGGACGAATTTCTGCAATTTTAAAAGCCGAAACGCGCGCTGGCAATTCTACAAATAATTGCGGATTTTCTTTTGCCACAGTCACAACAGTCACTTCCACCGCACTATTTGTGCTTGCGTTAATTACATTTGCTTGATTGTATTTCGGTTTAATCCAAAAGAAATAGCCCGCTAAAATTACTAAAAAGCAAAAAATTACCGCTATTAATTTGCGGACAGAAAGATGCTTCGCCAAAGATTTTGGCTGTTTTGTTTTATGATTCATAATATTTGAAAAATAGATCTGCTTGATACATGCATACATGAATGTATGTCTAATTAAGAACTTGAATAAATTATTTCACAAATACTTTCATTGCCATGCTTAAAAAAGCTTTAGAGAAAAAAGTTAAAGATTCTGCCACCACTAAAAATGACATTTTACAAGCTGCAATTGATGTTTTTGTAGAAAAAGGTTTTGTGAAATCAACTCTTGAACAAATTGCCACCAAAGCAAGAGTTACAAGGGGTGCGGTCTATTGGCATTTTAAAAATAAGCATGACATTTTTGAAGCTCTTCACGAAAAATTACATCAACCTTTAACCTCTTCAATTCTTGAAGATATGAAGAAAAATTGTGATGATTCTTTATGTCAGTTAGAAAAGCTTTGTGTGAAATTGCTGATCGATTTGGATAATGATGAAGTGAGAAAAAAGATCTTGATGATCTTCTTTTGCAAATGTGATTATTCTTGCGGAATGGAAGATATTTTAGAAAAACAAAGAAAACAAAAGCTCAAAAATATTGATTTATTTTCGCAATATTTTGATCGCGCTAAACAAAATAAAAATTTACCTGCCGATATTGATCCAAAAATTACCGCCATTTCTTTGGCTTGTTACATGTCGGGAATTGTTATTGAATATCTTAGAAATCCGCAGCTTTTCAACTTACAAAAACAAGCTCCTTATCTTATCAAACAATTCTTTTCTTCGTTTAAATCTTAAGAAATTTTTACAGATTGTCTCTTCTAAAAAATGCTGTCATTTCTAGAATATTCTGTCATTTCGAGCGTAAGCGAGAAATCTCATGAGTTGAAACTCGGAGTTTAAAACTCATGAGATTTCTCGCTTACGCTCGAAATGACAATGTGTAGAATAAATGACAATCTGTAAAAAATGATAATGTGATGAATAACTGCTAAAAATAATGTTAAAAAACTCTTCACAAAAACAACCTCCCAAAGAAATCGAAATTGCCGGAATTTCATTCTCTCTTTCACAAAAAAGAATCAGAAATTTACATTTAAGAATTTGTCCACCTTTTGGCGAAGTTAAGGTTTCTGCACCTTTGCGCTTTAGTCTGGCGCAAATAAAAAATTTCGTTATTCAAAAAATTGACTGGATAAAAGAAAAGCAAATTGAAATTCGTAATCGTAAATTTGTTGCGCCCGCGCCCTTAAAATTTCTTTCTGGTGAAAATCATTTTATTTTTGGCCAAAAATTTGAACTGAAATTAGTTGAAGAAAGTTCGAAAAATAAAGTTGTGATCAATGAAAATTTTATCGAACTTCACATTAAAAATAGCGACAAAAAATTTGGACGAAAAATTGCTAATGCTGCGGCGAGAGAGAAAATTTTAGATAATTTTTATCGCTCTGAATTGAAAAAAATTATTCCAGAATTTATCGAAAAATATGAGCAGAAAATGCAAGTAAAAGTTGCAGAATTTGGTGTAAAAAAAATGACAACGCGCTGGGGAACTTGTAACCCGAAAGACCGCCGCATTTGGCTAAGTTTGGCTTTAGCCAAAAAACCACTTGGATGTTTAGAGATGATTATTACTCACGAAATGACGCATCTTTTAGAGCGCCGCCATAATAAAAATTTTTATGGCCTGATGACTAAATTTATGCCTGATTGGAAAATTTGGGATGGTGAATTGAAAAGCTCTGGGCGCGAAAATCCTGTAATTGATTAGATTATTTTAACTTTCCCCAATTTTAATTTTTTTAGCCGCGTTTTATAAGGCCAAAATACGATGATGAAATATTATCTCATCATCGCATATGTTATCTACTTTCTTTCGAATCCAGTACTGCTGCGGTTTATAGAAGTCGATCTTTTAAAACTTCTGTCATCAGCAGTTGGTGGTTTTGGTGTAATGTTTATACCACTGCTAAGATGGGTAGATGGATTTCTTAGTGGTGTGATTGTTGATGGAATTAACAGATTATCTAAAGCAGCTTCATCACAACTATTGTATTGATCTATAGCCACTTTTTTAGTTTTTTGTAAATTACCATTGCTGCGGTTTTCCAAGTAACTATCATAAGCAAAAGTACATAAAAAGAATTTTAGGCTTTCATTTTTTAAACCATCTATTGAGTCACCTTTTTTCAAAGTTTCCACTGCAGTTCTTACGCCATTAGTTACTCTAACAAGCATCTGTTTTTTAACTTTCTCATCAACTTCAGAGTCAGTTAATGTTGATGATTCAGAGTTTTCCTTTCTATAATTTTGTCTTGAAGATCCTGATTTAGGGAAGAATAATTCGACTGTTGCTTCAAGATTACTTATTGAAATACCATTAGAAGATGTTTTTCCTCTAATATTTCCTTCAAATGGAACTCTAAGTTTCATATATTGATCTACAGCTTCTTTCTTCGTTTGAGTTAGATCAGAACTTCTATTACTCCAGTAACTATCATGGGCAAAAGTAGATAAGAAGAATCTTAAATTTTCTCCTTCTATATCATTTATTGATCCACCGTTATTTAGAATATCTACGGCAGCTTTTACACCATTTGTCACTCTATCAACTCTTTGTTGCTTAACTTTTTCAGCAACAGCTTCGTCGTTTAGTATGTTTGAGTTCGAGTTTTGTTGTCTATAATAAATTACATCATTTCCAGATGGCCGGAAGAAAGCATCTGCTGAAGTCTTAAACCCAAAAGGATCTTCCTTGATGGCTTTTCTCTGAAGTTCTTGCTGTTCCGCTTTAGCTGCTAAATCTTGTTCTAAACCTCCAATAGTCACGCCCAAATTATCCTTAGCAGACTTAGTTAAAGCGGCGTCAATTGCGGCAGATTTCTCTACTTCACTTCCAGTAAATCTGTCATCAGCAACATTAACCCCAAGCAGGTCTGCTAAGTTATTGATTCCAGCATTATCTCCGCGGGCATTATTTGCTGCTCTAAGTGCTGCAATTTTTGCTTTTATTGTGGTTTCGTTAATTTTGTCTGCGTCAGCAAATTCAAGGGAAGTTTTGATTTGGGTTTGCACTGCTTCAATAGCAGCAGCATCCATTTGATTCAAGATTCTCTTCGAAGCATTAACTTGCGCTTCGTGAGTTTCTCCATCAACAACTCCAAGAAGAGCTGCTAATCTAGCGCGAGCTTCATCAGCAACACCATCTCCATTATCAACCGCATCTCTAATCGCAACAATTCTCTCTTCTACTTCTTGAGGAGAAGTTGGATTATTAAGCAAAGCATTAAGTTCATTTTTAACTGCATCTAAAGAAATAACTTGATCAAGAGTTCTTCTAGCAGCATTTTTAGCTGCTTCTTGATTAGTTAAATCAACCCCAAGCAAGGCTGCTAATTTAGCGCGATCTTTATTGGCATTATTAGATTCATCATCATCTGGGGTTCTAATTCTTTCAATAGCCTCCGCTGTTTCCTGGGCATTAGTTGGATTTCCAAGTAATTCACTAAGCTCATTTTTCACTTGAGCCAAAGAAAGCGGATCCATTTTATTCAAAGTTCTCTTCACAGATTCAACAATCTGGTCAAAATTCGCGACATCTTCAGTGCCAAGGGCTGATATTAAATTATCATAATCAACTTCGCGACCAACAACTACTCCTTCAGCAGTTACAATTCTTGTAACAGCTACGGCTACGGCATTATGATCAACTGTACGACCATTAATTCCAAGAATAGCTCGGATTCTGGTTTTAACTGGATCTAAACTAGGAGGAAGTTTTCCAAGAATTTCCTGAACTTTTGGAATTACCACACTAACCAAAGCTGTAGAATCTAAACCAAGAGATGTTTTAAATTTTTGATATTCTTTTCTTAAAGAGTCATCGCTCCGACTAGATTCTCTCACTGTCTTAACAGCAGCTGCTATTTCATCCGAACTAGCATTATCATCAATTACAAACATCTTTCTAACAGCATCTTGCGCTTCCTTAATTTTATCTTTCAAAGAAGGTTCGATAAGAATTTTTTTAGCGGCTTTGATTACATCTTCTTTAGTGTCATTTGCAGTAAGCCCAGGAGATTTTATTAGATTGATAACATCTTTATTAGGATCTCTGCTTTCAAAAACAGCATCAACTTGTTTTCTTATTGCTGCTTCATCAACTAAATCTATATCAGCCAAACCCAAAGCTATTTTCAAATTTTGTGCAGGAGAAAAAGATTTCTTTAAATGGTCAAGCAAAGCATGTGTATCTGTGTTTTTTGGCAGACCAAGTATATCTATCACTTGTCTTAATGCTTCTTTGTAAGCTTTAAGATCATTGATGCGCTGTAAATTTGTTTCTAAATCTATAGCAACTGTATCAAAAATCTCTTCTCCTTCTGTTAATGCTGATCCGATAGCTTGGCTTTCTTGTATAAGAATATTATTGTTACTAAGTGCTTTTATTAGTTCTTCTTGTAGTGATGAATGTGTCGCTCGATTATAATATTTTTTACTTTCTAAAATATGTTTCTCCAAGTTATTGTGTACTATTCCTGTTCCTGAGCGTGTGTCATTAGTAGGTTTTACATCTGCAATCTTATTTTTTAATTCTTCTTCAAAAGATTCAATTTTAAGGTTTAATTTTTTTATATTACTATTGAATTCAGGATAAAAATTTGCAGAAGAATTTGTAGCAGTATTAATATTAGAAGAATTATGGTTATTTTTTTTTACTTTCGATTTATCAGATTCTTTAAAAATACTTAAACTGTCGGATGCAACTTTAATTGTAAGGTATATTTCCTTTTTAGAATTCAGTATTTCTATTTCTTTTTCTTTAATAAGTGCCGACTTATTTGCTACATTTAAGTTTTCTCCTGAAGAAGCTGCAACTTCTTTTGCTTCTACTAATGATTTTCTTAATTGCATCAATTCATCTGAGTTATCTAATTCTTTCTCCAGAATTTTTGCAAGATCAAGAAGTTTTCCAATATTATCAATAATAATAGCTCCTTTCTTAAGTCTTTTATCGCCACGACTTAATTCTATTTCTTTTTGTAATAATGGTATTTCCAATAATGTGTTATTGAAATCTATATCTAAATTATTTCTCTCCGATTCAGTTAATGGAGTTGGAGGGGCTTTTTCTGATGTTTTATAAGATGCTTCAACTTGAAGTTTTTTTTTCCTTAAATTTTTACAAAATTCTTCCCCATCTTTATCTTTTAATTTATCTATTTGTTTTTTTAACTCTTCTTGCTTAAGTAACGGCATTTTGTTCTAGATATTTATCTTTGATATAAGTACATCCATTGATATGCTTGAGTTTTTGGGTTGTAAAATTAATTGACTTTAGCCTCTTCTGCCATCACCGCTTGAGCTTCCGCTGCTAATACTGCTTAATGATGAAGGACTCGGGTAGCTTGATAATTTCTTGGCATGTGAATTTGGTGAATGTGGATTTGGAGTTTTAGTTATATTTTTTGGGCTTGTGCTTGGGATTTTATTATCAGCAGATGATTCTTGAGGATTAGGGGTATTTTTTTTGTCTGGGGTTGTATGTTTATAATGACTTTCATTTATTATATTTGAAAGTTGAGCAAAGTTTCTTTTTTGAACTTCAAGTTCTTCATTTTGTTTTTTTATAGTTTCCATGAGTTTGTTATTTTTTGCTTTCAAGGCATCTATTTCTGAAATAACACCTTTATAACTATTTTCAAGAAACGCGTATTTATTTTTTAAAAGTTTTAATTCTCTATTTAGGCGTAAATTTTCTAGTGCAGGATTTGGTTTTACTTCTTCTTTTTTAGCATAGATTTGAGATGTGTTTTGTGCTGCTGATTCTAGTTTGGCTGGAATTACTTCTTCTACTACTGTGTTGACTAAATAATCTATAACTCGTCCGCTATTCAATATTTCTTGAAGACCTCCATATACTCCAGTGTGATTATTCCAGCCTTTTTCTTTTTTTTTGACTTTATCTTGGTGGCTTTCTCTACGACCTATATTTATATTTGCTCCGAGAACTTTCATTGGTTGAGCTAATTTAAGTTCAGCTAGGCGCCCCCTTTCGGGAGAAGCTTTTTTGTTAAAAGAAATTCTCGGTGCTATTGGTCTTTTGTAAGGATTTCCGGGATTTTCAGGTTTCATGGCTTTGAAAATAGAATATGAATTTGAGCCCTTTTGCTAGAAAGGGCAAAAGGGCCTTTGCTATATAACAAATAATCTTTGCTAGCAAATTATTTTTTAAGATAAATTTGAGGATTATTTAAACGCATCGTTAAATATTTTTCATGTTATTTTAGCTGTCATTCCGCCTTCGCGGGAATGACAGCGGTTGAATTACTCAGAATATTCCGAAGTTTTTTTTAGTAAACGAATTTTTTGAAATGCATATAAGGCGAAGCCTAGAGGTAGAAGCCAAAGAAGTTTGTGGCTTTTGCTAAAGTTGCTGGAAATTAAAATATCTTCTCCAAATTCGGCTATCAAATCATCTCTAATTTTTTGATCACTATGGCCATCAGAAATTTTTTGTCTGATTAATTTTCTCATCTCAAAAGAAAAATCGGTGTTAGAACTTTCAATCACTTGCCCTTCGCAAACCAAACAGCGCACTTCAAGAAAAAGTTTCATGGCTCTTTGTTCTTGGGCTTCATCGGCTAAGTGATTTTCTGGCGACAAAGCAAGTGAAGCTGAAAGAGGCCAAGATAATAAAAAAAATGAAACTAGGTAGTAAAGCGCTTTTTTCATGATTAAAGGGTGGTTTTTATAATAATTTTTATCCCTTTATCTCTTCGGGATAAGGAAACTTGACACGAGTGGTGCTCCACTTTGTGGGGAATTCTATAGGCCAAAACAAACTTCGTTCAATTTTAAGTGTCTTTAGTATTGGTTATTTGATCAATAATTCCGCTAAAAATAACTTTGTAATTGCCCGTCATTACTACTGTTGAATTGTCTTGATTAGCTTCATTAGGCCACTCAATTATTAAATCGCCACCCTTAAAGCGAATAGTAACTTTCTTTGAATTTATTAAATTATTTTTTATTGCTAAAATTCCTACGCCGCAAGCTCCGGTGCCGCAAGCTAAAGTTTCTCCAGCGCCGCGTTCCCAAACTCGCACTTCAATTAAATTGTCAGATAAAATTTGGGCAAATTCGACATTGGTTTTTTGCGGAAAAATTTTGTTTAACTCTATTTTTGGGCCTAAATCAAAAAAATCTTCGTCACTTAAAGGCTGATTTATAAATGTTACGGCGTGAGGATTTCCAACATTTATGCAAGCAAAATCAAAATTATAAAGAGAGATTTTTTGGCTGTTAGTTTCATAGGCCAAAGGAATTTTTTGCCAATCGAAATTGGGAATTCCCATATTCACGGAAATTAAATTTTCATCTGAATTATTTTCTGAATTTGCAGTGCGCCAACATTCTAAAATTCCAGCCGTCGTTTCAATTGTAACTTTGTCGCGGCTGATATCTGACTTTCCTGAAGGGCTGACGGTTAAATTCATTAAGATGGAAGCAACGCAGCGAGTGGCATTTCCACAAGCGCCAGATATTGACGCATCTGAATTATAAATTTCCATTAAGCAGTCGGCCTTGGTGGAATTTTTGATGATGATTAGCTGATCGCAGCCAATATTTTTGCGACTAGAAAGGTGAGTGATTTGAGAAGTGGAGAGGTTAATTTTTTGGTGACGAGCATCGAAAATAATAAAATCATTTCCCGCGCCACTCATTTTTATGAAGGGAATTTTTTGGGTCATTTTCTAGACTTTTAAAGTTTTAGCCTCTTTGACAATTGCTTTAGCAATTGAAACTCACTCAAATAAAAAAATATTTTGTGAGTAAAAAGAGGTTGGATCAATCGCTGAAAGCGATTGAGACGGGTGATTTAAAAGGTAAATCCCGTTATCGATTTAAAATATTAATTCCGAGAGTGTTGTGAGAAATCCTCCGTCACGCCTTTGGCGTGCCACCTCCTTTTGCAAAGGAGGCTTTACAAAAACTACTTCTTGGCTCTTTCAACATAAGTTGAATCTTCAGTTCTCACAATAATGCGGTCCCCCGTTGCAACGAAAGGAGGAACTAAAACTCTCACGCCATTATCCATAATTGCTGGCTTGTAAGAAGCACTTGCGGTTTGGCCTTTTACAACGGCGTCAGCTTGTACAACTTCTAAAGTTACATGTTCAGGAAGGCGAATTGAAATTGGTTTGTCATTGCAATATTCAACATTAATTTCCATGCCTTCTTGCAAGAATGGCAAAGCTTCGCCAACTAAATTTTTGTGAAGGTTAAATTGTTCGAATGATTCCATATCCATCGCAACCAATTCATCTTTGTCCATATATTGATATTGGTAATGTTTTTGCTCAACATAAGCCACATCAACATCTTCGCTAGAATTGTAGCGAGTGTTGGTTTTAGTTCCGGTAACAATATTTTTCATTTCAACTTGAATGTAAGCGCCACCTTTACCTGGTTTTACATGTTCGCGTTTGATAACTGACCAAAGTTGGCCGTTATATTCGATTACATTTCCTACTTTAACGGAGTTTGCGTTTGTTTTCATTTTGATTTGTTTTTGTTTTAAGGATGGTTTTGATTTTTTTGAGATCCTGAAACGAGTTCAAGATGGTGAAAAACTCGGGAAAGTGTTTTTCCCTACAACTCTTTAACAATCGATTCTACAACTTTTTTGGCATCACCAAAAATCATTAAAGTATTATCGTTAAAAAATAATTCATTTTCTACACCAGCATAGCCAGCGCTCATTGATCTTTTTATGAAGAAGACGGTTTTGGCTAAACCCACATCCAAAATTGGCATGCCATAAATTGGACTGGTTTTGTCAGTTTTAGCGGCTGGATTAGTTACATCATTTGCACCAATTACTAAAACTATGTCGGTGTTTCTGAATTCGCCGTTAATTTCTTCTAGTTCAAAAACTTTTTCATAATCGATATTAGCTTCAGCCAAAAGCACATTCATGTGACCAGGCATTCTTCCTGCAACTGGGTGAATGGCGAATTTTACGCTGACTCCAGCTTTTTCAAGAAGGTGAGTTAATTCAGCAACTGCGTGCTGCGCGCCTGCAACTGCCATTCCATATCCGGGAACGACAATTACAGAAGAGGCGCCTTTCATCATGTAAGCTGCGTCTTCAGAGCTACCTTGTTTAATTGGTTTTTGTTCTTTTTCATCCAATGCAGATGATGCTGATGCTTCAGCAAAACCGCTGAAAATTACATTGATTATTGAGCGATTCATGGCTTTGCACATGATATAGCTAAGAATTGCACCACTTGCACCAACCAAAGCGCCAGTAATGATAAGAAGGGGATTTCCAAGTGTGAAACCGATGCCACTTGCCGCCCAACCTGAATAAGAATTTAGCATTGAAACCACAACTGGCATATCGGCGCCGCCAACTGGGGCGATTAACATGAAGCCGACGAAGAAAGCCAGTAAAGTTAAAATTACGAAGAAGAATTTTGAGCTGAAAATGATGAAGAGAAGAAAAATAACGCCCAAAGCGATGGCAGAATATTTAGCAACTTTTTGAGTATCTTTGAAGTAAGTGAATTTTGATTTCATATTGCCGTTCAATTTCAAGAAGGCCACGATTGAACCAGTGAAAGTGATGGCACCAATTACCACGCCAAGACCCATTTCAATTAAACTAGAAGTGTGAATTTTATTATTTGTAACGATGTGGAAAGAGTCAGGCATCCATAAAGCACCAGCTGCGATTAAAACTGCGGCCAAACCAACTAAAGAGTGAAAGCCTGCAACCAATTGTGGCATTGAAGTCATTTTAACTTTATTGGCAATTAACCAACCAATTCCGCCGCCAATTGCCAGAGCTAATAAAATGAGAAGTGAATTGTGAACTTGTGGTAAGAAAAGAGTGGTAATGATGGCTAAACCCATTCCAGCAATACCCAAATAATTTCCGAGGCGTGAGGTTTTTGGAGAAGATAATCCATATAAAGATAGAATGAATAATACTGCTGAGATCAGGTAAGAAAAAGCAAAAATACTGCTCATAGATTTAGGAATTATTTAGTGAAATTTGTAAGTAAATTTAGAGGTCGCGGATTCTAAGTTTGGGCGATTTTAAAAGCAATTTCTGCTTTTTAAGCCGCACCAACTTTCAAACAATCATGAATATGTAAAATTCCAATAGCCCTGTTGTCGCCAATTTCTTTGTTTACCACAAAAAGGCTAGTGATGGATTTTTTATTCATCAAAGCAATTGCTTCCACAACCAACATGTCGTCACCAATTAAAGTTGGATTTTTGGTCATAATTTCTAAAGCATTTTTGTTCAAAAAATCTGCTTCCAAATGTCTTCTCAAATCGCCGTCGGTGATTACACCGATGAGTTTCTTGTTTTGATCAATCACGCCAGTGCAGCCCAAATGTTTCGAAGTCATTTCAAGCAAAGCTTCAGGCATTTTTGTTTCTTGGCTGATTAGTGGAATTTGTGAATTTTTGCGCATAATTTCTTTCACACAAAGAAAGGCTGCGCCAAGTTTTCCACCCGGATGGAAGATTCCGAAATGTTCATTATTAAAGCCTTTAGCATCAATTAAACTAACAGCAATTGCGTCGCCCAAAGCCAACATCATAGTTGTGGAAGTGGTTGGAGCGTTTACTTCATTGGCTTCGGGAATTTTTGATAAAACGAAAGCGATGGTGCTAGATTTTACAAGTTCAGATTCAGCGCGTCTAACCATTGCAATCAAAGGAATTTCGAATCTGCGGCAATAGAAAATAATGTCGCGCAGTTCTTTGGTTTCGCCAGAATTTGAAAGCAACATCACAACATCATCTTTGGTGATCATTCCCAAATCGCCATGACTAGCTTCAGAAGGGTGAATGAAAAAAGCGGGGGTGCCTGTGGAAGCTAAAGTGGCAGCAATTTTTTTAGCAATATGTCCGCTTTTTCCCATACCGCTGATTATTACGCGGCCAGTGCAATTTAGAATTAAATCGATGGCTTTTATATAATTTTCATCGAAGCAACTAAACAAAGAATTAAGGCCTTCAATTTCAACTTTAATGGTTTTTATGGCAGAGCTTATATAGGATGTTTTGTCTTGCATAATTCTGAAGTTGAAATTTAACTGTTGAAATTACCCTTTATTTTCAGGGGTTTTGAAGATGCTGATCTTCTGGATGATCAAAATTTTAAACTTCACACAATTTCAATTATGAGTCTTAAAGAGCAAGAAATTTTGCAAGAATTTGCTGCGGCAAAAGCAATCTTAAAAGGTCACTTTATTTTATCTTCAGGTTTGCATTCTGACACTTATATGCAATGTGCCAGAGTTTTGATGGATGGTAAAAGATCTGAAAAATTATGCGCAGCTTTGGCTGAAAAAATTATCAAAAAATTAGGAGAAAATTTCGCCGACATCGTTGTGGCTCCTGCAATGGGCGGCGTGGTGGTGGGTTATGAAGTTGCAAAACAACTTGGAATTCCTGGTATTTTTTGCGAAAGAGTTAATGGCGAATTTCAATTACGCCGCGGTTTTGAATTAGCGCAAGGTGCTAGAGTTTTAGTGGTGGAAGATGTGATTACGACTGGTAAATCTTCGCTTGAAACTTTTGACCTGATTAAAAAATTAGGTGGAAATATTGTGGCGGAAGTTTCGCTAGTTGACAGAAGCGGCCAAAAAGATTTGCAAGATGTGATGTGCGTTCCAGTAGTTTCTTTACTGAAGATTGAGGTGAAGACTTTTGCTGCTGATAATGTTCCTGAAGAATTAAAAAACATCGAAGCGGTAAAGCCTGGAAGTAGATTTATGAAGTAATAAAGACTCCTTTGAAAAAGGAGGTGGCACGCCAAAGGCGCGACGGAGGATTTCTCGTCGCAAACTGGAAATAAATATTTTTAAATTGATAACGGATTTCACCTTTCGAATCACCCTTATCAATGGTTGTCGCGATTGATCCAAACTCTTTTTACTCACAAAATATTTTTTTTATTTGAGTGAATTTCAATTGCTAAAGCAATTGTCAAAGAGGACAAAAAAAGAAAAATAATATAACAATGAAAAGCTACACCAACAAACTAGAAGAAGTTATCCTGAACAAGCGCGAGCTAAATGTTTCTTTCGAATTTTTCCCGCCAAAAACTGAGGAAATGGAAATTCGTTTATGGGAATCAATCAGCAAGTTAAAAAACCTAAATCCCAATTTCGTTTCTGTAACCTATGGGGCAGGTGGTTCAACTCGTGAAAGAACTCATAATACCATCAAAAAAATTCTCGAAGAAACCACTTTAAAACCAGCTTCGCACTTAACTTGTGTGGCTGCTTCTAAAGATGAAATTCACGAAATTGTTAAAAATTATTGGGAAATGGGAGTGCGTCATATTGTGGCTTTGCGCGGCGATATGCCTGCAACCAGCCCAAATTATCAATTGCGCAAAGATGGTTATCAATATGCTAATGAATTAATTTCGGGCATTAAAAAAATTGCCGATTTTGAAATTTCTGTTGCGGGCTATCCTGAAAAACATCCTGAAGCCAAAAGCTTCGACATTGATATAGATAATCTAAAACGCAAAGTTGATGCTGGTGCAAGTCGAGTTATCACGCAATTCTTTTTTGACACTGACGCTTACTTCTCTTTTGTCGAAAAATGTCAAAAACGCGGAATCAATGTTCCAATTGTTCCCGGTATTTTGCCTGTAACCAATGTTAAACAAACCAAGCATTTTGCGAAAATGTGCGGCGCAAAAATTCCCGATTGGATGTCGAGAATTTTTGCTGGACTTGATGAGTCGGAAGAAACCAGAAAAATGATTGCAGGCATTGTGGCTGTTGAACAATGCCGAATTTTACATAATGGCGGCGTTGATGATTTTCACTTTTACACTTTGAATAGAGCAGATTTAACTTGCGCAATTTGTCATGTTTTGGGTGTTGCGGATTCTTCAATTAAAAGCTCTTAAAAATAGTTTTTATGTGTATCCTTTTGCTCAGCTCTTAATACTGTAGCTTGAATTTTACTTTCTTGGAATCTAGCTTCGTCGACTCCCTAGATTTTATAACCAAATTTATAATCAAATTTTAAAAATATAAAAATGCCTAAAGAAGATTTATTGACCATGAATGGTGTTGTTTTGGAAGTTTTGCCAAACACAATTTTTCGCGTACAACTTGAAAATGGCCATATCATTACAGCTCATGCTTCAGGCAAGATTCGTAAAAATAAAATCAGAGTGTTAAAAGGCGATAAAGTTGAAATCGAAATGACAACTTATGATTTAACCAAAGGGCGCATCGTTAGAAGAAATGTTTAGATTGTCTCTATCTTATTGATGTTGCTGGTTTTGCTTTATCAAGTGGAGCCTTTAATTTTTAAAAAATAATTAAGAATGAAAAATCTTTTAATCGTTGAGTCCCCCGCTAAGGCAAAAACCATTGGCAAATATTTGGGTAAAGACTACGAGGTTATTGCATCTTTCGGCCATATTCGTGATTTGCCTAGCAAAGACGGATCGGTTGAGCCGAATAATGATTTTGCAATGCATTACGGCATTTCGCCAAAATCGATCAAACATGTAAAAGACATTGTCGATAAAGCCAAATTATGTGGTAAAATTATCCTCGCGCCCGATCCAGATCGCGAAGGAGAAGCAATTGCTTGGCATGTTCTTGAAATTCTAAAACAGAAAAAAGCTATCAAAGCTTCAACTCCAGTAGAACGAGTTGTATTCAACGCTATCACAAAAAATTCCGTTACTGAAGCAATTAAAAATCCGCGCCAAATTGATATGGATTTGGTGAATGCGCAGCAAGCTCGCCGCGCTTTAGATTATCTTGTGGGTTTCACACTTTCGCCAATTCTTTGGAGAAAATTACCAGGAAGTCGTTCAGCGGGAAGAGTTCAATCTGTGGCGCTACGCATCATTTGCGATCGTGAAGAAGAAATTGAAGCATTTAGAAGCCAAGAATATTGGGACATTAAAATTGATCTAAAAACTATTCCAGGAATTGAATTTCAAGCAGGCATTACAGAAGTTAATGGCAAAAAATTAGAAAAATTTTCCATTCCAAATGAAGCTGAAGCCAAAAAAATTCAGAAACTTTTAGCTGATAAAAATTACCAAGTTTTACAAATCACTAAAAAACAAACTAAAAGAAGATCTTATCCGCCTTTCACAACTTCATCAATGCAACAAGAAGCAGCTCGTAAATTTGGCTTTTCGGCAAGCAGAACCATGATGTTGGCACAAAGACTTTACGAAGGTGTGGAAATTGACGGAAGTGCGCAAGGTTTAATTACTTATATGAGAACTGACAGTATTTCAGTTACTCCAGAAGCAATCACTGATGTTAGAAAATATATTGCTGGTGTTTACGGCGATAAATATTTGCCTGAATCAGTAAATCTTTTCAAAAGCAAAGTTAAAAATGCTCAAGAAGCGCATGAAGCAATTCGTCCGGCAGATTTCTCAATGCCACCAGAAAAGGCTCGTAAATATTTAGATGAAGATCAATTTGCGCTTTATGATTTGATCTGGAAAAGAATGGTTGCATCACAAATGTCTGATGTAATTTTTGATCAAGTGGCTGTTGATATCTCTACAATTCCAGCTTATGCAAAAGCGCGCGCAACTGGCTCGGTTATTAAGTTTGAGGGTTTCTATAAAATTTACCGTGAAGGCCGCGACGACGATGCGGAAGATGATGAAACCAAACAAATTTTACCAGAATTTAAAGAGAAAGAAAATCTATCTTTAATTGATGTAAAACCTGCACAGCATTTCACTGAACCACCGCCAAGATTTTCTGAAGCAACTTTAGTTAAAAAGTTAGAAGAACTTGGAATTGGTCGTCCTTCAACTTACGCGGCGATTATTTCGGTTCTACAAGATCGCGGTTATGTGAAGCTGGATAAAAAAAGATTTTTCCCTGAAGAACGCGGACGCATTGTAACTACTTTCTTAAAAGAATTCTTCGCCAAATATGTTGAATATGATTACACAGCTGGTCTTGAAGACGAGCTGGACATCATTTCAAACGGCAAGATGGATTGGAAAGTTTTCTTAAAAAAATTCTGGACTGATTTTAATAGAACAATCGGCGAAGTTGGCGAAAAGCCATTTAGCGAAGTTTTGGATATTTTGAATCAAAAAATCGGTGGTCAAATTTTTGGTCGCGATGAAAAAGGCGAAGTGAAAAATACTTGCCCAACTTGTAACACAGGAAAACTTGGTTTGAGACTTGGTAAATTTGGCTCTTTCATTGGTTGTTCGAATTACCCAGATTGCAAACACACCATGCAAGTTTTTGATAAAGATGGCGAAGTTGGTGAAGATGGCACAACCAGAAAACCACAATTTGAACCAAGAAATTTAGGTAAAGATCCAAAAACTGGCTTTGAAGTTATGGTTAAAATTGGACCTTATGGACCTTACTTAGAATTGATTGGAAGCGAAATTGTAGCTCCTGTAAAAGAGGAAGAAAAGGTTGAAGAAAATATTGCCAAGGGCCCTGAAAAGAAAACTGCTAAATCGAAAAAAGTTAAAGAAGAAAAAGTTAAAAAACTGAAGAAAGAAAAGGCGGCAAAAAAGCCAAAAAGAATTTCGATTCCGAAAAATCTTGATCCCAATTTGATCGATCTTCAAGCCGCAACAAAGCTGCTTTCTTTACCTCGTGAAGTTGGAATTCATCCAGAAACTGGTCAAAAAATTGTCGCAAATATTGGGCCGTTCGGACCATATCTTTTGCATGATAAAAAATTCGCTTCGGTGAAAGAAGATGACATTTTAGAAATCGGTTTAAACCGTGCGGTTGATTTGATCGCAACGGCTGCTGCAAAAGCTGCTAGTGGTGGTGGAAAAAGAAAACCTAGATTTACGAAAAAGGCGGCTGTGAAAAAGAAAAAATAAATTTTTTCTCATAACAGGTGGTTGAGCGGAGTCGAAACCACCTGAAAGTTCCTGCTGTGTAGTAACTTTCGAGGCAGGAACCTTCAGGTGGTTTTGACTCCGCTCAACCACCAGTTTTTTTATTATGTAGCAAAAAACACAAGCCCACTAAACCCCGCAATAATTTATACAATTCTTATTTGATTTTTGGTTTTTAATAACTCATTAAATGTAGTTAATTATTATCCCTCTGACCAAAATAAAATTATCATGTCAAAGCAAGTTATCCCTCAAGAAACTCTTCCAACTGACTTGCAAAATAACACAAATAATGATCTAGGAAATTTAAGCGAATTGCTTCAAGAAAAAGAACTTTACATAGACCCGCTGGATGCGATTGCTGAAGATTTTAAAAAATCGATTAATGAAAATATCAAGCCAGCAATTCTTTGTAGAGCTAAAGAGCATAATCCAAATTACCTTTCAATTATTCATGCTAATAAAGAATTTTATGAAATTTTTGGTCTTAGTGAAGAAGATGTGATTGGCAAAAGTTATGATTTTTTATTCAGTGATTTTGACATTGGTTATTCTTCAGAGGGCCAAATTGAATATATTCGCTTGGTGAAATCGGTAAAAGATTTACATCCATGCTCCATCATCACCAATCTCACAGATTACAAACCAGAGCCAAGTGAAATAAAATTTAAAATAGATTTCGTCCCGATTATTGATGAGAAAGTAAAAAATTATTCCATTTTTATGTTTGAAAAGGTGGAAGTGGTGCTATTGCCAGAAGATAGAAGAGAAGGTGATTCGGATGTTGGTTTGCTAAAAAATCTAGAACGAACTTTATATAATGAAAGATTACTGCGTGAAGTTGGGTATTTGATTGTGTCTGATTTGCCAATTCAAAAAGTGGCAGAAAATATCGCTAAAATCTTATGCGAATATTTGAAAATCGATAGATGTTTGATCCATGATTATCGCGATGGCGATACGAGCTTTATGATAGAGCATAATAGCAAATATGCCAAACCGATGCTTAATGGAAAAGAAGATCCTGATGCTTTTAATCAAGTTGCGCGATACATTAATTTCCAAAATCATTTCTACAAAAAAGTTGGAGAAAAAAACAAAAGAAGCGCTTTAATTGCAGTTTCCGATATTATTTCTGACAACAACTTTTCCCCAATTGCCGATATTTGCGAGAAATATTCTATCGCTTCGCAAATCGCTATTACAACTTCGCTAAATGACGAAATTAATGGAGGTCTTTACATTCACCAATCTGAAAAAAGAAATTGGTTGGTAGATGAAATAGAGCTTTTAGAAATGGTCGCTGATCAATTTTCTTTGGCAATTGATCGTTCGGAATCGATTGAAAGAGTGATGATTGCCAATCACGAATTATTAGAGAAAACTCAACAGTTAAAAGAAGCGCTGAAAGAAGAAAAAGACATGCGCAAAATGCAAAATGAATTTGTGGCTTTGGTGTCTCATGAATTCAAAACTCCGTTACAAATTATTGATAGTACGAGAGAACTTCTAACTAGAAAATTGAAAAATCTGAATGTGGTTGACGAGTCTGTGGATAAGTCTTTAGAGCGTATTAAAAGTGGTATTCAAAGAATGAATGGTTTGATTCATTCGACGCTGAATTTAGCAAAAATGGAAAGTGGCGAAAACAAAATTAAAGTTGAAAAAGAGATGTTTAGCTTGAGAGATTTTATTCTTGATATAGTTGAAAAAAATTCAAACTTGGCTTTAAATAAAAATATTACATTTGAGATGGATTTAACTGATTTGCCTGAGCAATTTAATGGCGATCAAAAGCTTTTAGATCACTCGGTGACTAACATTATTTCTAACGCCATCAAATATTCTAAAAATTATTCTACGGTAAAAATTTCTACCAGAACTGGCGAGAAAAAAGTTCTAATTAAAGTGATTGATCAAGGTATTGGAATTCCTAAAGATGACTTGGCCAGCGTTGGTAAAAAATTCTTCCGAGCTAAGAATAGCTTGGCTGTTGCGGGAACAGGAATTGGTTTATATTTAACCAAGTATTTTATTGAATTACATGGTGGCTCTGTTTTAATTGAGAGTGAAATTAATGTCGGAACTTCAATTAGCGTTATTCTCCCTAGATAAAATAAGTAAATCTTCAAAAACTAAATCATGAAAAATTTTCTACCAAAATTTTTGGCCTGCTTTTTCGCTTTGTCTTGTGCTTCCTTCGCCAAAGACAGCACGCAATTTCCTAATATTTCTGGACAAGTTTTGTTTGAGTTAAAAACAGATCGCATCTTGTCAACCAACGCTAAAGGGGTTTCTCCGAATAATGCTTACATTAATATTGAGCCAGATTTTTCATTAAATATGGATAATAATTGGTCGGTAAAAACTGGTTGGAGAATTTATCCAACTAACACAATTACAACTCGTGATCCAGTTAATCCTGAAAGAACCAGAACATTTTTAAGCGCAGAAAGAGGCTTTTCTCCTGCCGATACCAGCTTGATTATAGAAGAATTAAAGCTGCAATTTGACAATGATGATATGAAATTCTTTGTCGGTAAATTTGATCCAGCTTTTGGTAAGGCTTATACTAGATCAAAAAAAATCGGAGTTTTTGTAGCCGATGTTACTAGAGATTATGAATTAAGAGAAAAAATGGGTGCGGGAATTGCTGCTTTACTTGAAAATAGTAAAGTGACATTTAACACATTTTTCTCAGACACCACAGGTTTAAGCGGTGCTATAAATGGTCGTAATACCGAAAGTAGAAATGATGGATTAGCAAGTAACACAGGCACTTTATCTTCTTATACTTTAACCATGGAAGGTGATAAATTTTTTGGAACTGATAATTGGTTTTATAATATTGGTTATAGAAGCTTGAGTATAAAAACTTCTCTTCCTAACAGAGCACGCGATACTGGTTATGTTTTCGGCACTGAATATTTAATGAAATTCGGATCTAATACTTCTGTAACTCCATTTGCTGAAATTACTAAAATCAATAATTTTACTGGTGCCACGGGCAGAAATGCTACTTACGCAACTTTTGCTTTGATTGGAAAATATAGTAGATGGACCGCAAGTGTTTCGAATATTTTTAGACAAATTTCTCAATATCAAAATGTTGATAAAATTCACGATCGCCAATTACAACTTTCTGTTGGTTATAAATTTGTAAATAATGTTTCTTTAGATGTCAGCAGGGCCAATATTGTAGAAGGCTCTCATTCTGCATCTTTATTTGGTGTTATGATGAGTTATCTTTATACTTTCTAGAAAATCTTTCTAAAGGCATTATTTCAAATAAAAAGCTCCTTCAAATTTCTTTGAAGGAGCTTTTTTGTTTTCTAGGTTTCATTTCTCTCGATTTCATTGCAGTGCAGGCGAGAATCCAGAAATTAGTTTGTTAAAATGCTCTTGATCATACTAGATTGCCGCCTGTGTGGGAATGACATTGAGAGAAATATAAAATTGACGAGAAGAGATATACCAAACTAAAAATCTATTGATCGCAGTAGCAAAGTATTTTTGAGGGAAAATTAAAACTTAAAAAAACTTGCTGTATCAATATACCGCTGGTTTTTTTAAGTTTTAATTTTTACCAAAAAGATGAAGCTAATGCGATCCATAGATTTTTAGTTTGGTATA
>CAMCME010000010.1 GCA_945875925.1 Rickettsia typhi
ATAGAGAAATAGATGCCAAAATCGCCAATGTTTTTTTCATAACTTTAGATTTGAATTTAATATAAAATGAATGTTGTGGTGACCAGAGAAATCGAGGTCGTGGCGCACTTAATCAGGGGATGAAAAAGAAATCAAGTTTTTAGGGTGATTGCACTAAAGAACTCAAACTGTCATCTCGAACTTTAGTCAGAGATCTCATTATTTTATCCGCCAAGACTCCTGAGATCTCTCACTAAAGTTCGAGATGACAGATGTTGATTCAGATTAAAATTCAGTTAAAGGCCAACGCGCTTTTGGTTTGAAATCTAGACTATCAGTCATTCCGAGTTTTAGTCTTTCGATGCCGGTCCATGCGATCATGGCGGCGTTGTCGGTGCAAAGTTTTATTGGGGGCGTGATGGTGGTGAGGTTTTTGGTTTCAGCCCAAGATTTTAGTTTTGAGAAGATGTGGCGGTTGGCGGCAACACCTCCAGCGATTACCAAGGTTTGGAGTTGGGAGATTTCGCCTACATTTTCAGAGTTCATCACATTTTCTAAGCGATTCAAAATAATGTCAGCGGCAGTTTTTTGGAAAGACGCGGCGATGTTGGCTTTGTCTTGATTAGAAAGTTTAGAAGCAGAAGTTGTGTGAGAAAATTCTTGGCCTGTAAGTTTTTCAATTTGCCTTCTAACTGCGGTTTTTAGGCCTGAAAAAGAGAAGTCAAAAGGATGATCTTTGTTTTTAGTTCCATCAATTAAGGGTCTGGGAAATTTGAAGAAATTTTCATCACCTTCTAAAGCAAGTTTTTCAATAGCAGGGCCTCCTGGATAAACAAGGCCAAGCATTTGCGCCACTTTGTCAAATGCTTCACCCAAAGCATCATCCATAGTTTCGCCAATTTTTTTGTAACTGCCAATGGCTTTGGCAAGCAAGATTTGGCAATGTCCGCCAGAAACCAGCAGCAATAAATATGGAAATTGAACTTCGCTGGTCAGCCTTACAGTCAAAGCGTGAGCTTCTAAGTGATTCACCGCAATGAAAGGTTTTTTGTAAACTGAAGCCAAAGTTTTAGCCGCCATCACACCAACAATAACGCCGCCAATTAATCCCGGGCCAGCGGTTACGGCGAATGCATCTATTTCTTTTAACGAGAGATTAGCTTGTTCTAAAGATTGCGAAATTAATTTATCTAAAAGATCGGCGTGGCTGCGAGCGGCAAGCTCTGGCACAACTCCTCCATATTTTTCATGTAGAGCGATTTGAGAATTTATAACATGCGACAAGATGTTTTTTTGATCGTCAACAATTGCAACAGCGGTTTCATCGCAAGAGGTTTCAATTCCAAGGATTTTCATGGGTTGGTAATAAATGAGTAATCAAGTTGTATCTTATAAGCCCTGTCATCTCGAGTAAGTCCTGTCATCTCGAGCGAAAGCGAGAGATCTCTTGAAGATTTGCTGGATGAACTCATGAGATCTATCGCTTCGCTCGAGATGACAGGTTGGGGTTGCTAATCTATTCGTAAACCACACCCGAACCTTGCGCCAAATCTTTGAAACGCGTGAATTGCGAATCGAAGAATAAACTCACACTTCCAACTGGGCCGTTTCTTTGTTTCGCGATAATTACATCAGCCACATGACTGATTTCTCTCATCTTGTGGCTCCACATTTCAAATTTCTCTTTGTCATTTTCTGCAGGCTTGGCTCTTTCATGGTAATAGCTTTCGCGGTAAATAAAGGCCACCACATCGGCGTCTTGCTCAATTGATCCCGATTCACGAAGGTCAGAAAGTTGCGGTCTTTTATCTTCGCGTTGCTCAACGGCGCGCGATAGCTGCGACAAAGCCATCACAGGAATATTAAATTCCTTCGCAATTGCTTTTAAGCCTTGCGTAATTTCAGAAATTTCCTGCACACGATTTTCATTAGAGCGCGAAGAGCTTCCGCGAACTAGCTGTAAATAATCAACTAACAAAAACGCTAAATTATGTTTTCTAACCAATCTTCTCGTGCGTGTTCTTAACGCTGCAATTGAAAGGGCTGGAGTGTCATCAATAAAAAATGGCATTTTAGAAATTTCAGCGCTGTCGCGGGCAATTGCTTCCCATTCCATTCCGTTAAGCTGACCAGTTCTAAATTGCGTAGCATTGATGCTAGTTTTCATAGAAAGAATTCTCGAAGAAAGCTGATCTGCCGACATTTCCAATGAGAAAAACCCAACAGCTCTTTTGTCTTTAGCTTCAAGAATATCTTTATTTAAAGCCTCGCAAGCGCTCACCGCAATATTTACCGCCAAAGCAGTTTTACCCATCGAAGGCCTGCCCGCCAAAATAATTAAATCTGATTGCTGCATGCCGCCTAAAGTTTTATCTAAATCGACAAATCCTGTAGAAACTCCGCTAATATGGCTGTCGCGAGTTTTGGCGATGTGAGCTTTTTTAAGAGTTTCGGTAAGAGAAACCGAGATATTCATAAAATCATTTTTGCCGCCTCCCGTTTCTGTAAGGTGGAAAAGCTTAGTTTCTGCGGCTTCAACTTGTTCTTCAGCGCTGGTTTTTTCTTCCACTTTATAAGCGCGAGAAACAATTTCTTCGCCAATCATCACCAATTCCCTCTTCAAAGATAAGTCGTAAATCAATCTGCCATAATCTGCGATGTCGATAATTGAAGATGCTGCGCCCAGAAGTGTTGAAAGGTAAAGCGCGCCGCCAACGGCTTTAATTGATTGGTCCGATTCGAAAAATTGTTTCAGGGTGATTTGGTTGGCAACAATGTTAACTTTTTCAATATTATGCTGAATTTGCTCATAGATTTTTTGATGAGACGGCTCGTAAAAATGTTCGATTTTTAGAAACTCAGACACGCGATTTAGATATTCATTATTTAAAATGATGGTGCCTAAAACCGCTTGTTCGGCTTCAATGTTAAATAGTTCTTTTCTTATTTCTAAATCGCTCATTTTTTGTTTTATTGGGATTGGAATTCTTCTGTTTTTTTGTCTAAAAAGCTGTCATCTCGAACTTTAGTGAGAGATCTCATGATACTTAGTGCCGAAACTCATGAGATCTCTCACTAAAGTTCGAGATGACAGAGTTGATGAAAGGCTTGGTTTAATCTATTCCACCGTCACCGACTTCGCTAAATTTCTCGGCTGATCAACATCATTACCTTTAAAAAGTGCTACGAAATAAGATAAAAGTTGTGTTGGAATAACTGGCAAAAGTGCTTCTTGAATCATGCCGTCACATTCTGGAATTTCGATAACTCTTTTAGATAATTTTTTAAATTGAGTGATGCCTTTTTTATCAGAAATAAAAATTATTTTGCCACCTCTAGCATTCACTTCTTGTGCATTTGAAACGGTTTTTTCGAATAAATTATTGTAAGGCGCAATTACAATTACTGGCATTTTTTTGTCAATCAAAGCAATCGTGCCATGTTTCAATTCTCCTGCCGCAATTCCTTGAGCATTGATGTAAGAAAGTTCACGAAGTTTTAACGCAGCTTCAAAAGAAGTAATTTGAGAAATACCGCGACCAATGTAAAGCACATTTCTGGCGCGCACCAAAGAGCGGGCAATTTTTTTGATATTTTTAATCTCTTTTTCTTCCAGCATCAGCGACATTTTAGCACCACTTTCTGCCAATTGGTGAATCAATTTAGCTTTTTGTTCAGCGTTAATTTTGCCTTTAATGAAGCCAAGTTCGATGGCAAAAAGTGATAAAACTGCAACTTGCGCAGTGTAAGCTTTAGTTGAAGCCACACCAATTTCAGGCCCAGCTATAGTTCTGATCACAGCGTCAGAAAGTTGCGCCATGCTGCTGTGAGCAACATTTACAATTGAGAGAATTTTTTGATCTTTTTCTTTAGCATATTTTAGCGCGGCGATGGTGTCGGCGGTTTCTCCTGATTGCGAAATAAAAACCATTAAATTGTCACTGCGGAATGGATGCGAGCGATAACGAAATTCAGAAGCAATATCAACTTCAACTTCAATAGCGGCCAAATCTTCGATTAAATATTTTGCGCATGATGCCGCATAATAAGAAGTTCCGCAGGCAACAATAGTAATTTTATTGATCTTTTTTAGATCGAAAGAAAAGTTTGGTAAATGCGTAGAATTATCACTTAAATTAACATAAGCCTGTATTGTTTCTTCCAAAACTCTTGGCTGTTCGTAAATTTCTTTAAGCATAAAATGCGCAAAGCCATCTTTAGAAATTTTGTTTTTCTGGCTTTCCATTTTTTTCGGTTTTCTTTTTACAGCATTGCCTTTGGCGTCAAAAATTTCGTAAGTTTTCGAAGTGATCAAACCAAATTCTCCATCTTCTAAAGCAATCATTTTATCACCGTGACTGCTTACTGCGTAATAATCAGAAGCTACATAATTTTCGTCTTCTCCTATTACTAAAATTAACGGAGAACCTTTTTTAGCAAAGGCAATTACATCTTCTTTGCCTTTAAAAATAACGGCTAAAGCGTAAGTTCCATGAATTTCGGCAGCGGCCAAAGTTAGAGATTTTTTGATGTCACCTGTTTTTTTGTAATGATATTCAATCAAATGTGGCACAACTTCGGTGTCGGTTTGGCTTAAAAATTGCACGCCATTTTTTTGTAATTTTTCTTTCAATTCTTGGTAATTTTCAACAATACCATTATGCACCACACAAACTTCTCCTGAAGCGTGAGGATGAGAATTTTCTTTGCTTGGTCTGCCGTGAGTTGCCCATCTAGTATGGCCAATTGCGATATTTGATTTTAGCGGGTTTTCTTGCAAAGCCGCTTCTAGCTTAGCAATTTTACCTTCTTCTTTAACCGTCTTAAAAGCATTATTTTCAACCACGGCAATGCCAGCTGAATCATATCCGCGATATTCCAATTTCTTCAAACCATCAAGAACCCTTGGGACAATATTTTTATTACTTACAACACCAACAATTCCGCACATTTTTTAAGAGAATTTTATTAAGATGAATTTAGCTGCAAAAGTTTAGCAATCTAACTTGGATGAAGTGAACAATGGTAAGAAGCGATGCACATAAGTAAATTGTAATTTTTTGAAATCTTTAAAAAACTTCGCTGAATAAAAGCAATTTCTAAAATTTTAATTCTGCTGAATTTGAGTGTTTTTGAAAAAAATCAGATGGTTAAAATTATTTAAGAATATCAAAAAAATAAGTTACCAAAGAAATTGATCTGAGGTTTTAGCTGACTTTTTTAAAACCCCCAAATATAAGATTTCTCAAGATTTATTTTTAAAAAACCTCTCCTCTTAAATTAGAGGATTTTCCAAAAAATGCAGAAATACAATTCTTTTAAAACTATCAAAAAACAATTTTTTGTTTTTGCTTCTATAAGAAATATAAGGCTTGCTGCGTCTTGCGGCATTTTTGATATTTTAAAAATTTCTTTATTATTAAGTCTTTTTTCAAGCGAAGTTTGTGCTGCTGCAAATTCTTTGGCTTCTGAAAATACTTCTAAAATTTTAGTCAAAAAAATTGAATTTTCGCCAAAAAATAATTTGGAAATTTCAGTTTCTGACAAAGCCAATTTTAAAATTTTTACTTTAGCCGATCCAGATCGCTTGGTGATCGACATTGAAAATGCCGCTTTTGAAAAAGAAGATTATAAACCAACTTTACCTTATTTTATCTCGTCATTTAGAAGTCGAATTGATCAAAAAAATTCTTTAAGAATTGTTTTTGATGCCAATCAAAAAATGAATATTGAGAAAACAAGTTTTCACAAAATTAAGAATAATGAAGCGAGAAAAATTACTGCGCAATTTTCTATTTTAAAGCCAGAAAGTGAACAATTTGTAAGACCAAAAGCGCAAGATTCTATTAAAGAAACTCCTGTGTTTAGTAAAGAAACAGTAACAAAAACTCCTGCAACCACTGGTGATGTTGAACCATTAAAATATGTAATTACTAAAGATGCTTCTGGCCTTGATAAAAATCTTGGAACAAAAGCTAACAAATTACCAAAAAGAGTTATTGTGATTGATGCTGGACATGGTGGAAAAGATCCCGGAACTATTGGCGATTATGCCCAAACTAAGGAAAAAAATATTACTTTATCTTATTCCAAAGAGCTGAAAAAAAAATTGGATAATGATGGTTTATATAAAGTTTTTCTAACTCGCGATCAGGATTTTTTTATTCCACTGCGCAAAAGAGTTGAGAAAGCGCGCAATTTAAAGGCCGATTTATTTATTTCTATCCACGCCAATTCAATTGCCGATAGTTCTACTTCAGGATTTTCAATTTATACTTTGTCTGAAAAATCTTCAGATAAACAGGCCGAATTATTAGCCCAAAAAGAAAATAGAGCCGATATAATTGCTGGCGCAAATTTCGCTGGAGCTAGTCCAGATGTGATGAAAACCTTGATTGATTTATCACAAAGAGAAAGCAAAAACAGTTCTTCAAAATTTGCTAATATTGCAATTAGATCGATTAAAAATTCTGAAATTCAAACTCTACAAAATACTCACAGATTTGCTGGATTTGCGGTTTTAACCGCCCCAGATATGGCTTCGGTTTTAATTGAACTTGGGTATTTATCGAATAAAGAGGAAGAAGAAGATTTGAATAGTCTGACTTATAAGAGAAAATTAGTTGCGAGTATTGCAGGTGCGATTGATGAATATTTTGCTAAGATGAAGAATTAAGAGAAGCCCTCTTTGACAATTGCTTTAGCAATTTTCAAAAGAGGCTTTAAAAAAGATTCGATTGACTTGCGGCAGCGCTAAATTTAATAATTCCTTCCTCAAATCAACTCTTCCACCTGCCATTTTTGCATCAAAATAAAATATGAAAAGAACCTTAAATACCTTATTTGCAGCGCTAATTCTTTTAGCTTTAATTTCGACTGCTTTTGGATTTTTTATTTTTAAGAAATATAGCGAAAATCTGCCTGATTATGAGCAGTTAAAAGATTATAGCCCCATTGTAACAACTAGACTTTACGCAGCTGATGGCTCTTTGGTGAATGAATTTTCTAAGGAAAAAAGAGTTTTTGTTCCAATCACTGCAATTCCGAAACACTTAATAAATGCTTTCTTAGCAGCAGAAGACGCCAATTTCTATAAACATTCTGGCATCGATCCTTTCGCAATTTTCCGCACTTCTATTCAAAATGTTTTGTCACTAATGAAAGGTGACCAAGTAGTTGGCGGGGCTTCTACAATAACACAACAGGTGGTTAAAAACTTCCTATTAAACAACGAAAGAACTCTGCAAAGAAAAGTTAAGGAAGCGATTTTAGCTTTCAGAATGAGTAAATCTTTCACTAAAGATCAAATTTTAGAACTTTATTTGAACCAAATTTATCTAGGATCTGGCTCTTACGGCGTGGCGGTTGCAGCAGAAGCTTATTTCGATAAACCAATTGACGAATTAACCATTGAAGAGTATGCGCTTTTAGCAACTTTGCCTAAAGCTCCTTCAACTTTGGATCCTAGAAAAAACATGGAAAAATCTAAAATCAGAAGAGATTGGGTAATTGGTCGTATGGTAATTGAAGGTTTTATTACCAAGGAAGAAGGTGATGCAGCAATGGAAAAACCAATTGTTCTTAAACAAAAAGTTGTGGGCAATATTAATAAAGCTGAATTCTTTTCTGATAGTGTGAAAAAAGAATTAACAACTCTTTATGGCTCAGATAATGTGTTTGAAGAAGGAATTGTGGTGAGAACTACACTTGACACTAATTTACAAAAAATTGCTTCCAAGGCCTTAGAAGACGGAATTGAGAAATATGATTTAAAACATGGTTATCGTGGCCCAATAAAAAAAATTGATCCAGCTGGAAAATGGCAAGAAGAACTCACTAAACTTGATATTAAAAAAACCTACAAAGACTCTTGGATGAAGGCTGTAGTAATTTCTTTATCAAAAGATTCTGCTACAATTGGTGCGGAAAATGGCGAGATTAGCTTGGTTGAATTGGCCACATCAAAATGGGCTAAGAAATATATCAGCATTGATCGTACTGGACCAGCTGTTAAAAAAATCACCGATGTCTTTACAGTTGGAGATGTGATTTTGGTTGAGAAAGCTCCTAAAGGCGAATCTTACTTACTTCGTCAAATTCCTGAAGTTAACGGCGCTTTTGTGGCGATTGATCCTCACACTGGCAGAGTTTTGGCAATGATGGGTGGATATGTTGATGCGCCAAATCAATTTAACCGTGCCATTCAAGCGATGCGCCAACCCGGATCAACTTTAAAAACTTTTGGTTATATTGCAGCTCTTGAAAATGGCATGACGCCAGCAACTGTAATTATGGATGAAGAAATTACTCTGAATCAAGGCTCGGGGCTTCCTCCTTACAAACCTTCAAACTATTCTGGCCAATTTTACGGCCCAACTACTTTAAGAACTGGTTTAGAAACATCGCGAAATGTTACTACTGTAAGAATGGCTGACCAAATTGGTTTGGATAAAGTTGTGGATGTGGTGAAAAGATTTGGGGTGAATGATAATCCGCAAAAAATCTATTCATTAATTTTAGGTTCCACCGAAACCAGCTTGATGCGCGTGGTTACTGCTTACGCCATGATGGTGAATGGTGGAAATAAAATTACACCATCGATGATTGAGAAAATTCAAGATCGAAATGGTAAAACTATTTATCGCCGCGATAACCGAGTTTGTACAGGTTGTGTGATTAAAATTGCAACCAACAGTAATGATTTACTAATGCCATATTTATCTGAAAATAGAGAACAAGTGACCGATTCAGCAACCGCTTATCAAATCACTTCAATGCTGCAAGGCGTTGTTGATAGAGGAACTGCTGGTCGTGCTAAAGCGATTGGCAGAATTGTGGCTGGTAAAACTGGTACAACTAATAGCTCTTACGACTCTTGGTTTGTAGGATTTTCACCAGATTTGGTTGCGGGCGTTTATGTTGGTTTTGATATGCCAAAAAGCTTGGGTTCTGATGAAACAGGTGCTTCGGTGGCTTTACCAATCTTTATCGATTTTATGAAACAAGCTTTGAAAGACACACCTTCAATGCCTTTCCGCGTGCCTAGCTCGGTGAAATTTGTAAAAATTGATCGCAATACTGGAAAATTCCCAACTGACGAAACTCCAAAAGATAGAGTGTTTTTTGAGGCTTTGAAGCTTACTGATTCTATCGATAGCACTGATTCGGAAGAAGAAGTTAGCGAGGATGAATTTCAAGATAAATCTTCGGTTACTGATCAGGATCCAATTGGGATTTATTAGGTTCTTTAATGCATGTAGATAAACTCGTGGCCCAAGCGGAGTCGAAACCACCAGTTTTGTATACTCAACCAAAGTTATGATTGTCAAATAAATGTCCGAGTTCATCTCATTCTTCGCTTTAATTTCCATCATCATAATATCAGCAAGATATTTTGCTGCGCAAAATTCTTACGAAAAAATTCTTGGATTTTACTTCACTTTTACCAATATCATCATCTTGATTTTGGTAAATTCTATCGCCAATTTTGAAGCGATTCTCGATATTATAATCGTGTTGTTTTTGCTGAAATTAGTCGCAGTTTTATTTCTACTTTTTAATCGCAAAAAAATTTAAATCCTTTCTAGCTCCCATGATTTATTTTGCTTGGACCATAGGCGTTATATCATCTCTGTTCTTGCTTCTATCGGCTTTAGCATTTTTAAAAGCCCGCGATGTTTTTACTATGACTCATGTGGTGATGGTGGCTAATTGCTACATCATTCCGCTTTTGCTTTTGGCGGTTGAGATTGAAAAATTTTCTCTACTTTCTTTTGCCAAGGTTTTTGGGCTGATTATTTTAAATTTGGTGGTGGCCAATTTGCTGTGCCATACAATTTTAAGAAGAGCGGTGATTAATAATATTTTGCCTGATGCAGATATTCGGGATTGTTAGTGGCTATTTCTTAACACCTTATTTCTGTCATTTCGAGCGCAGCGAGAAATCTCATGAGGTTAATACTTGGAGTTTAAGATTCATGAGATTTCTCGCTACGCTCGAAATGACAGTGTGTACGAAATAAAAATTTTTGTCCTTTATCCCTTCGGGATACGGAAACGCGACACGAGTCGCGCCCCGCTTTGCGGGGATCCCCGTCCCGTATGTCAATGGGACATACGGGAAATTTTTTAAAACCCCATCACATAATTCGCGAAACCTAGATAATTATTCGCTACACCTTTTACATTTCCGCGTTCTTTCTGAATTATAAAATTGAATTTCAGCGAAGAGTTTTCAAATAAATTTCTCGAATAGAAAAACTCCAAATCGCGCTCTTTGCCTTGCGGAACTAAAGAAGCATTGGCGCTATATCTAGTGATATTTCCGTTAATATCGCGGGCAATTGGAATATTGATATTGGCGCTGCCGCTGTAAACTCGCAAAGGCTCAGAATAGATCATTCCCAGCTTGCCGCCAAAAATTGATTCTCTGACTAAACCAATGACCGAGCTGCGGCTGCGGATGTCGCTGTAGTCACGAAAAATTCCCAAATCATTTCCCGTCGCTTTTGTTGCGCCTTCCGAAAAGCTAGAAATTAAATATAAATATTTTGCCAATTTTTTAGTGGCCGAAATTTTGAAATAAGAAGTTTTGGCATCTCCCGCCGTTTCAAATGCGCCAATGGCTTTCGAGTTTAAGAAGTTGTTATTAAATTCATTTAAATTGCCCATAGAAACAGAAAAATTCGATTCATTATTTGGTAAAAAAGCTAAGTGAATATCAGAAGTTTGATTTTGGCGATTACCAATTTGGCTTACAATTGACGGGGTTTCATAAGACATTTGCTCGGAAAAACTTAGCATAAATTTCTCATCAAAAAATTTCTGCGCCACGAATAATTGATTGTAATTTCTTTGCATTCCAGCCGCCATTAAAGAACCACTAACAAATGATTGGTAAGGATTTGCAGCGAAATTATTAACTGAAATAAAGCCAAAATTATTCATTTTTTCTTGTCTCACATTTACCAGTTCATTGCTATTCATGGCAAAGCCTGCTTTGAGATTTTTCGATAAATCTTGCACAAAAGAAAAACCGCCAGAATTGCTGATAAACTTGTCTTCTTGCGATTTATCGATGGTTAAAAATTTCAGGCCGAATCTGTTTTGAGTTGCGTTTACTGAATTGCTGTCTAGAGCATTATTATAAGATCTGAACTGGAAATTAAATTTAGAAGAGAGGTTTTTTCCAAAAGATATTGGCAGGTTGCGAGTGCTGTAATTATTAAAGGCGAAGCTGTCGAGACTTGGAACTGTGACGCTGGTTTTATTGCTGATTTTGCTAGCCAAATTTGCTTTATAATCGCGACCATAATCATCAAAAAACACTGCATTTTGTAGTTGTGGAGCCACATTTAGGGCCACAGCATCTCCAAAAATTGCGTCCGCGCTAAATGAACTGCCGCTTACGCTATAGCCAGCATGAGAAACAACAGAAGTGCCATATCCCAAAGTGTCTTGTCCTTGGGCTTGCACGGCGGCGTAAAGGTTTAACATGCCGTGGCCGTAAGTGCTGTCAACTCCAGAAGTTCCCATATCAGTTGCGGTGCTAAGTAAAATTTGCACAACTTCGGGCGCGCTTAAATGTGGCCAAGCGCCGCGAATTACAGCCGCAGCCCCCGAAACATGAGGTGCAGCCATTGAAGTTCCGTCAAGTGCGCAATATCCAGAGCTGTCGCAACCATAATCAGCATCTGATTGAATGACTGAACCAACTGGCATTGCGGCGTAAATATCTGTGCCTGGTGCCACTAAACAATATTCCATTGCGTCACCACATTTATTAGAAAAACTGGCAAGATCAGTAATTCCTAGATTAGCAGCGGCAACTGCAATTTCATATCCTTGCACACTGGAGTCAGAAGCATATCTGGCTGGATAAAGCGGGTTACTTCCCGAACTATTTCCAGTTGAGGCAACTATCACAACATCTTTCGAAGCAGCATAAATAATAGAATTGAGCAAAGTTGTGCTTACCGAAGATCCGCCTAAACTTAAATTTATCACGCCCACACCATTTTCAGAAAGCACTTCAACGGCTTGCGCAACATTAACATCAGTTGCTCCCGTTCCTGTGTCACTAAATACTTTTCCCATAATAATTTCTGCATCATAAGCCACACCATGCATGCCGCTGCCATCTTTCACGCCAGCAATTATTGAAGAAACATGAGTTCCATGACCATTTCCATCACTTACATCGCTGTCACTTCCGTAATAATCGTAATTTCCAGTTGCGCTTAAATTTGCAGAAATTTCTGCGTGTGTAGTTTGCACACCCGTATCAACAACACCAATAACAACGCCGCTTCCAGCAACTGTTTTGCTATTTTCAGAAAGTAATGCGTAAGCCTGCGCCGACTTTATAGATTCTAAACCATATTGCGCACTATATTCAGAAGTTCGGTAAATATCGGCTTGATCTGTGGTAATTGAGGAAATCCATGATGATGAAGATGAAGAAGAGCTGCTTGATGATGCGGTAGGTGATGAGCCACCTCCACCTCCACCTCCACCACCTCCACCACCGCAAGAAGTAGCGACAATTATTATGCAGCAGGCAGTTATGGTGTTGCGCAATATTGTTAATATTTGCTGTAAGGACAAGGTTTGGAGAAAATTTAAGTGATGTTGTTTTTAAAAAAAGATCCTGAAACAATTTCAGGATGAAGGCTTGTATATTTCAGGATGGGTTATTTATTTCATAATGATAAATTTTCCTCATCGTCATCCTGAACTTGTTTCAGGATCTAAAATATCACCCACAAATTTATAAAAATAAAAGCTATAATTAAAGAAAATATACCCCTATTAAAACCGCGCCAAAAAACACCAAATAAAAAATTCGGAGTTAGTAAAAAAGTTATTGATGACTTTTTACAAGATTTACAAAAGTAGCTTGCAGTTGGATAGTGGAGCCTTATCATCTGATTCATTCTTACCTAGAGATTCCGAAACAAGCTCAGGATCTCTAACTACAAAAATAAAACATTCCTCATTATTCTCATAGATGCGCAATCACCCCCTCCTTTCCATCCGCGAAGCTACAATCTCTTTTGCTAAAAAAACCCTTTTCGAAAACCTACATCTAAACCTTTTTTCACGCGACCGCATTTGCTTGATCGGAAAAAATGGTGTGGGCAAAACTACTTTAATGAATGCCATCGCTGGACAATTTGAAATTGATTGCGGCGAAAGATGGGTGATGCCTGGTTCCGTTATTGGCTATCTTTCTCAAAGCGAATATTTGCCACCAAACCTTACTGTATTTGATTTCATCATGCAGGGTTTGAAAATTGATGAGCATAAATCTTATGTGGTGGACATTGTTTGTGACCATTTGCAAATTGACAAAAGCGCCTTCACTCAAAATCTTTCGGGTGGGCAAAAACGCCGCGTAAGCTTGGCCCGCGCTTTAGTGTTAGAGCCAACAATTTTACTTCTTGATGAACCAACCAACCATCTTGATTTACATATTATAGAATGGCTTGAGGGCTATTTACAAAATTACCAAGGCTCGCTTTTGGTAATTTCGCATGACCGCAAATTTTTAGAAAAAGTTTCAAATAAAGTTTTCTGGCTTAGAGCCAACAAGCTACAAGTAAACCAACAAGGTTACAAAGACTTTGATGAATGGTCACAAAAAATTATCGAACATGAGCAGCGCGAGCTGGAAAACCTACAAAAGAAAGTGGGCCTTGAAAGCGGCTGGCTGCAAACTGGCGTAACTGGTAGAAGAAAAAGAAATATCGGCAGACTTCATTATTTGATGGATTTGCGCGCTAAACTCGAAGCACAAAGAAAACTGGTGCGCGCCAATCAAAGCTACATAAAAATCGAAACCCAAAAGGCAGAAGAAGATGCGCCGCAAGTAATTCTAAGCTTTAATAATGTTAGCAAAGGTTTTGGCGAAGAAGGTTCTAAGAAAAACCTTATTAACAAATTCACCCTAAAAATTTTGCGCGGTGAAAAAATTGGCATCATCGGCAAAAATGGTTCAGGAAAATCTACGCTTCTAAAAATGATGATTGGCGAATTAGCTCCAGATTCTGGCACCGTGAAACCAGCTCGCGACTTATCTGTTTCTTACTTCGATCAAGGCCGCAGCAAAATTAAATCTGACTCTACAATTCAAGAAATTCTCTGCGACAGCGGCGAATATGTGCAACTTGGCAATGGCAAAACTCGCCACATTTGCGGCTATTTAAAAGATTTTCTATTTGATCCAAAAGATGTTGTAACCCTTGCTGGCACGCTTTCGGGCGGACAGCAAAATCGTTTATTGCTAGCTAAAACTTTGGCAAATCCCGGCAATTTCATGATTCTAGACGAGCCAACCAACGACCTCGACATGGATAGTTTAGACATGTTGCAAGATTATTTAGAAAAGTACGAAGGCACGCTGATTGTGGTTTCGCACGATCGCGATTTCCTAGACAATGTTGCAACTTCAATTTTGGCTTTTGAAGGAGAAGGCGAAATTACCACTCATGTTGGCGGTTATTCCGATTACTTAGAATATAAAGAAAAATATCAACAAGCGGCAACTGCGCAAAACAAAGCCATCAATGATGCAATCAAAGCTGATCAACCAAAAATTCAAATAGAAAAATCTGAAAAAAAATTCCTTTATAAACATCGTTTAGAGTTAGAAAAACTGCCTGCAAAAATGGAAAAGCTGGAAGAAAAAATTCAAACCTTAAGCCTTGAATTAAGCGAAACCGAAGACCGCAATTCTGCCAATTTAGCGCATATTGCCATGGAAATTGCGAAATATCAGAAAGAACTAGATGCGGCAGAAGAAAAGTGGCTGGAATTAGAAGAGTTAAAAGCCAGCGACATTTAGAATTGGATTTTAAATTTTAATTAACCCGCATGTCCCATTGACATACGGGACGGTGATCCCCGCAAAGCGGGGCGCGCGACTCGTGTCGCGTTTCCGTATCCCGAAGGGATAAAGGACTTAATTAATGACCAAAAGCAGCCTTAACAGGAGTTTCCCATGTTGCAAAACATGGCAAATAAACCATTTTTTTCATGCCTCTTGGTCTGAAAGGAATGATATCATAACCATTATCTTTCCCTTCCACACAAACCCCGGCAGTCGCATAAATGTCTTTGCCTTTAATCAAATAAAAACACACACCCGAATCAACCATTTTCTGCATAGCCACCCCATCCTTCCCCACAGCATAACCCATCATCTTACTAAAATCCTCCCCAGAGCCACAACCAATAATTCCAGGACTTTGCTTAATTTCATACTGAAATTCTCCTTCATCGGCGTGGGAATTTGCGCAGAAAAGAGCTGAGGAGAAGAGGGAAATTGTAAAAATTCTGATTAGGTTTTTTTTCATTTTTTTGTTAGGTTTTTTACATTATTGTTTGATACAAATCTTTCCATTCAGAGTTAAGCGACTCAATCAATTCTATCTTCTGAATTCTAAGTAAATGTTTAATTTTTTTCTCTCGATAAATTGCCTCATTAATGTCTTCAAAAATTTCGTAATACACCAATTTATCTAAATTATATTTTGATGAAAAACCTTTGATAGCCTTAGATTTATGTTGATAAACTCTAGCTATCAAATTTGAAGTCACACCCACATAAAGTGTTCCACATTTTTTGTTAGTTAGAATATATACGAATGAATTTTTACTCATGGAGTTGTGGTCTTTTATTGGTGTATAACAAGTTTTTTACATAGCCTCTATTTATCTTCAACCCATCTTTTGTTTACCTTATTTTATCACCCCCTCTTAAACAATCTCGTCATCCTTGGCCCAAAGGGCCGACGATCTCATGAATCTTAAACTCCGTGAAGCCAAACTTACGAGATCCTCGGTGCTACGCACCAAGGATGACGAGTTCTGTTTGTGGTTTTAAAAAAGATGAGTTCCTTTTTGTGATTCTAAAGATCACGAGTTCTGTTTATGATTCTAAAAAAGATGAGTTCTGTTTGTGGTTTTAAAGAAGATTAAGCATCACAAAGCAAGACGAAGTAAAACTCCATCTTCCTGTTAAAACCCTCTCCTACACAAATCCATCATCCTTGGCCGAAATAAGCTTCTGCCGCAACCGCCACGCCGGTTAAAACCCTCTCCTACACAAATCCCGTCATCCTTGGCCCAAAGGGCCGAGGATCTCATGAATCTTGAACTCCGTGAAGCCAAACTTACGAGATCCTCGGTGCTACGCACCAAGGATGACGAGTTCTGTTTGTGGTTTTAAAAAAGATGAGTTCCTTTTTGTGATTCTAAAGATCACGAGTTCTGTTTATGATTCTAAAAAAGATGAGTTCCTTTTTGTGGTTTTAAAGAAAATTAAGCATCACAAAGCAAGACGAAGTAAAACTCCATCTTCCTGTTAAAACCTCTCCTACACAAATCCATCATCCTTGGCCCAAAGAGCCGAGGATCTCATGAATCTTAGACTCCAAAGCCAAACTAAAGAGATCCTCGGTGCTACGCACCAAGGATGACGAGTGTTTTTTGTGGTTTTAAGAAAAATTACTCAACACAAAAAAAGACGGGGCTTTAAAACCCCGTCTTCATGTTCACGCCTAATTTTTATTTGAAATTTTTTCTTAAAGAATCTGAGTGAGTATGAACTACAAACCCAATTTTACTAATGCTTTACCAATTGATCAACACACCCTACAGCAAATAACATCATAGCAGCGACTCCAAAAATAAAAATAATCGGCAAAATATTTTGAAGAAGATCTACATCCTTAAAAAAATTTCTCTCAGATTTTTTGGTCTTAGCAAGATTTCTGAGTGTAATTTTATCACTTTTATGACCATTTAAATTATTAAGTTTTCTTAGACTATTACGCCATTCCAATTCAACTGCATAAAAAAAATGAATGGAATTTTGTCTTCTTGCTATCATTCCCAAAGCAAAACTAAAAAATAATAAACACCACCCACAATACAAAAATAAATAGATTGGTAAAAGCAAAAACTTATCTGCCAAATTAACTCTGGCAGAAAGAAAATATCCTACCGCAGTCAAGCTCACAGAAATTATACCCGCCGAAAAAAGTGCTATTTTTTCACTAGATATAACAAATTCTTTTTTAAACTCTTTTTGAACCCCATTCATCTCTAGCTCAGCAGAACTAAGCCTTCTTTTTGCCACTTCTATTTCGTAATCTTTTTGTATCTTTGACTGATCCATAGGAAGTTCTAGGTTAAAGCCGCCCTAGCCGCCGCTAATCTTGCAATCGGAACTCTATACGGAGAACAGCTCACATAATTTAATCCTGTCTTATGGCAGAATTCTATCGAAGCTGGGTTTCCGCCGTGTTCGCCGCAAATTCCTAGTTTGATGTCTTTTCTAGTTGCTCTGCCTTTTTCAACAGCAATCTTAATCAACTGGCCAACACCTTCTTGGTCAAGCTCGGCGAATGGATCTTTTTCTAAAATTCCGGCTTTTTGATAGTGGCCTAAGAAGTTTGAAGAATCGTCGCGGCTTAGTCCAAATGTAGTTTGAGTTAAATCGTTAGTTCCAAAACTAAAGAACTCAGCTTCTTTGGCAATTTCGTCAGCCATCAAAGCAGCTCTTGGAAGTTCGATCATAGTTCCAACCATGTAAGTCAGCTTCATGCCTTGTTCGGCTTCAACTGATTTTTCAGTGGCAACAATAAGGTCTCTTAAAATTTGTAGCTCTTTTCTAGTTGCAACCAAAGGCACCATAATTTCTAGAAGCACATCTTTTCCTGTTTCTTTTTTCACAAGAGAAGCCGCTTCAAAAATGGCTCTAGCTTGCATTTCATAGATCTCAGGATAAGAAATTCCTAAACGGCAACCGCGATGCCCAAGCATTGGGTTTTGTTCTTGTAACTGGTGAGTGCGGCGTTTTACATAGTCAATTTCAACTCCCACAGCTTTTGCAACTTCAGCAATTTCGTGATCTTTATGAGGCAAAAATTCATGAAGTGGTGGATCAAGAAGGCGAATTGTAACAGGTAATCCTGCCATAATTTTGAAGATCTCAACAAAGTCATTTCTTTGCATTGGAAGTAATTTTGCCAAGGCTTTTTTTCTGCCTTTTAATTCTTCAGCCAAAATCATTTCACGAACCGCGATGATGCGGTCTTCGCTAAAGAACATATGTTCAGTTCTGCACAGACCAATTCCTTCCGCACCAAAGTCTCTAGCAGTTTGGCAATCAAGTGGAGTTTCTGCATTAGTGCGCACACGAAGCACTCTGAATTCATCAGCCCAAAGCATGATTTGTTCAAAATCTCCAGATAAATTTGGTTTTAAAGTTGGCACTAAACCAAGAATCACATCACCAGTTGAACCGTTGATAGTAATAACTTCGCCTTCTTTAACTTTAACATCTCCAGTAGTGAAAAATTTGCCACCATGATCAACTTGCACTGATGAAGCACCAGAAACGCAAGGTGTTCCCATGCCACGCGCTACAACGGCTGCGTGAGAAGTCATGCCGCCTCTAGCGGTCAAAATTCCTTGAGAAACATGCATGCCTTTAATGTCTTCAGGGCTGGTTTCTACACGAACCAAAATAACTTTATCGCCATTTTCAGCTCTTTTTTCTGCTTCTTGTGATGAGAAAACTACAATCCCAGAAGCAGCGCCCGGAGAAGCTGGAAGGCCTTTTGCAATAACTTGAACTTTAGCTTTTGGATCAAGAGTTGGATGAAGAAGTTGATCTAAACTTGCAGGATCAATGCGTCTAATCGCTTCTTTTTTATCGATCATTTTTTCATTAACCATATCAACAGCAATTTTCACAGCAGCATGCGCCGTTCTTTTACCATTGCGGGTTTGCAGCATCCATAATTTGTTATTTTGTACCGTAAATTCGATGTCTTGCATATCGCGATAATGCAATTCTAGCTTGTTATAAATTTGCACCAATTCTGCAAAAACTGTCGGCATAGATTCTTCCATGGCCGGAAGTTTAGAACCAAGCTGTTCTTTGCCTGAAATAGTGATTGATTGCGGAGTTCTAATACCTGCAACCACATCTTCTCCTTGAGCATTAATTAAATATTCACCGTAAAGTTCTTTTGTCCCAGTTGAAGGGTTGCGAGTGAAAGCCACACCAGTTGCTGAAGTGTCGCCCATATTTCCAAACACCATTGACTGCACATTTACAGCCGTGCCCCACTCGGCAGGAATATTGTTAAGTGAACGGTAAGTGATTGCGCGATCATTCATCCAAGAAGCAAATACCGCCGCAACTGCGCCCCATAGCTGTTCATGAACGCCTTGTGGAAAATCGCGTCCAGATTCTTCTTTAACTTTTGCTTTAAAAAGTTGAGTAATTTCTTCAAGTTGATCTGCGGTTAAATCAGTGTCAGAGCTAGCTCCGAATTCATGTTTTTTCTCATCTAGAATTACTTCGAAGTTATAATGATCAACTTCCATCACCACATCAGAATACATTTGAATGAAACGGCGGTAAGAGTCGAAAGCAAAGCGTTTATTGCCGCTATTGGCAGAAAGCGCCAAAACCGTTTTATCATTCAAACCCAAATTCAAAACTGTGTCCATCATTCCAGGCATTGAAGCTCTAGCGCCTGAACGAACAGAGAATAAAAGAGGATTTTTTTCATCACCAAAATTCGTACCAATTTTTTGCTCAATTTCAGCAATCGCTTTAGCAACTTCAGCTCTAAGAGATGCAGGAAATTCTTTGTTATTTTTGTAATAAAAATCACAAAATTCAGTTGAGATAGTGAATCCTGGAGGAACTGGCAAACCCATTTTTGACATTTCTGCCAAATTTGCACCTTTGCCACCAAGAAGATTTTTCATGGAAGCATCACCTTCAGATTTACCATCACCAAATGAGTAAACGAATTTTTTTTCTGCAGTCATTATTCTAAGAATTATGTGTTAAGCCCTCTTTGAAAAAGAGGGTGGCATCGCCTTTAGGCGATGACGGGTGATTTACAGGAAGATCACTCTTGTTTCAAGAAATCCTCCGCACGCTTTCGCGCGCACCTCCTTTTTCAAAGGAGGCAAAACTCTCTCTTTTCAACCTCAACACCATTTATAACCAGAGAAATCGCATGCTCACCGCAATTATATTTTCTGGTCGTCATGATTTTAAAGGAATGTTTTTTGCTGAACTCAAACAAACCTTGAGGAAAATTTTTGGTTGTAATTTGGAAAATTTTTTTCGATTGCTTGCCATTTTTTAGAAGAAAATAAACGGCATATTCCAATCTAATATCTTGTGCTGAAGCTTTATTTTGTAAGACAAAATCAAACTCAATATTTTGGCCGATCTTAATTTTTCTTTTTTTTAAATCAAAGATTTTAATCGAAAAATTTTGGTTAATTTTAGGGTCAGTTTTAATGCCTATTATTTCGAGCGCCTCCTTATCACCACTCTTCAAAAGAGTTCTCAACCCATGTTTAATCAATCTTTCAGGAACTTTGCCTGACCAAGATTTCATCAAATCTAAAACCAGCTGCGGATGATCTTTAGAAATATCATTCAAATTATTTGAAATGCTTTTTCTGACATATTCCGATTCGTCATTTTTTATTTCTTCTAAAATCGGTAAAATTGCTGCGGGATTTTTACGAAATTCCATAAGAACTTCTCCCCAAGGAAGCTTTGGTCTTAGGCCTTCTGAAGCAAGTCTGCGAATGTGATGATTTTTATCTTTGGCCCATTTTGTGAAAAATTTTAAAGCGGCTTTTTGGTCATGTTTTATAAATTGACGAACTGCGAATTCTGAAGTGCCAAATTGCGTGAAGAATTCTAGGGCTTGCATGGATAGAGCGAAGATTTCAACTTCTTTGTCATTTCTATTCTTCTCTTTGTCATTCCCGCGAAAGCGGGAATCCAGTTGTTTAGACTGTTCTGGATTCCCGCTTTCGCGGGAATGACAAAGAGTAAAATTGGAATGACGCTGAGAAGAATGGGAATGACAGGAGTTTTTTGTTACAATCTCAGCAATACCAAAAACTTCCACAAAATCAGGAAATACAATCAAAGCCAAACCAGAATTTTTATCTTTAGAAACTTCTACAATCGCTTTTCTTAGAACTAAAATCTTCTCTTCATAATTCTCCGCCGACAGCGATTCATCCAGCGCTAAAGTCACAGCACGCATTCTTTGTTTCAGAGCCAAATCTGCCCAATTTTTCTTCTTCTCAATTTCTAGAAATTTTTTTACAGCGAAATTTTTGTCAATTTTAACAATTGCGTCAGCAAGGTTTTTTAGAAATTTTTGATTATAAACTTCTTTTAAAAGCACTTAAATTTCCACCTTCGAAAGATCAGCAACTTGATCAAAAAGTGAACGCACTTTTGACAAAATTTGCAGACGATTTTCTCTAATTCCCTTGTCCTTATCATTAACAATAATATGGTCGAAGAAGTGTGCTAGCGGGCCTTCCAAAACATGAAGAAGTTTGAAAGCCGCTTCAAATTCACCTTTAGTAATAAGCTTTTTAAATTCTGATCTAATTTGTTTAATTCTGCGATAAAGCACAATTTCATATTTGGTTTTAAGCGACAACAAAGCAGGTTTTCCTACATATCTCTTGCCATCTTTTTTCTCTTCAATTGCCAAAATATTTGCCGATCTTTTGTAAAGTTCGATGATGTGACGATTTTTTTCATCTTTGATAAATGAATCTAAAAATTTGATTTTTTTAGCTAAATATAAAATGTCGCAATGCTTGTGAATTTCTAAGTTCGACAAATATTCATCAATCACCACATTAATAATATCAGGCTTCACCATTTCAGATTCTTTCAAATAAGCTTTCAGTCTTTCTACAAAAAACTTAATCACTTCTTCCACTAAATCTTTTTTCGCATCATAAAATTTCGCTTCTTTTTCACCTAAAAGAGTTTTTAGTGTTTTAACTGGATAGGCATTTAGAGATTTTTCAACCAAGATTCTGATTGGAAAAGCGATGTTATATTGAAAACCAATTCTAACAATTCCAAGAACTGCGCGTCTTAGAGCGAAAGGATCTTTCGAGCTAGTTGGTTTTTCGTCAGCTAAGAAAAATCCAACAATCGAATCGATTTTATCTGCAATTGAAAGCACAATTCCAAGTGAAGTTTGCGGTAATTCTGACGAAGGCCCCAAAGGCAAATAATGTTCGTAAATTGCGGCAGAAACTTTTGTATTTTCACCTTGTTTTGTAGAGTAAAAACTACCGATTTTTCCTTGTAATTCTGGAAGTTCGCCAACTGTTTTGGTTAGCAAATCATTCTTACACAAATCAACAGCGCGTTCTACCAAAGATAAATCTGAACGCGGCACAAAAATTGATAAGAATTTTGCCAAAACTTTTAAACGCAAAGTTTTGTCATAAACTGAGCCTAATTTTTGATGAAAGACAACATGCTTAAGTTCTTCAAGTCTTGCGGCTAGCGGAATTTTTAAATCTTCTTCGATAAAAAATTGCGCATCATTTAAGCGCGCTCTAACTAATTTCTCATTGTCTGAAATTATTTTATCTTGATTAGAAGCCGTAACAATTGCGTTAGAAATGAAGATGAAATGTGAAGCCAAAGAACCGTCTTTATTTCTCAGGCAAAAATATTTTTGGTTTAATTTTAAAGTTAAAATCAAAACTTCTTCAGGCAGAGTCATAAAAATTTTATCAATCTGCGCCACCATTGCTGTTGGCCATTCGCAAAGGCCTGTCACTTCATCAAAAAGAGGCGATCTTTCATCATCAATTGTTTCTAAATCATATTTCGCTTTGATTTCGGCAACTTGAGAAAGAATTTTTTTCTTTCTTTCTTCTTGATCTAAAATGATGAAATTTTCTTGAAGAATTTTTCTGTAATTTTGGGTTTCTGAAACTTCCAAAGCTTTGCCTGAATTGCTTCCAGCATAATGTCCAAAAGTTAGATTATTTGATTTTAAGCCAGCAAATTCTACATCAATAATTTCTGAACCAAATAGACAAAGAATATTTCTGATTGGTCTAATCCATTTTGGATCTGCAGTAGGAACGAATGGTACAGGGTAAGGAGGATAGCTTGGCAAATTCTCAACATTCCATCTCATCAATTTCGGCCAAGCGCCTGTCATCTTTTGCAAAATTTGCGGCAAAGAATTTTTGATAATTTCGGCAGTTTTAATTTCTGAAGATTGGCTGACGAATAGATAGCAAGGGAAGCCGTTATTTTCGATTTGTTGCAATTCAGATTCATTTTTCAGCCCCACAGATCTTAAGAATCCTTCCACAGCCTTTTTATCGGCAGAAGTTTTTGGGCCAATTTTTCTAATAGCTGGGCTGGTTTGAACAGCTTTAAGATTTTCAATCTCTAACACCAAACGGCGAGGAGTTACGAAAGATTTAATTTGCGAGCTTTCTACTATTAAATTATTTTTAGTAAGAGTCTCAAAAGCAATTTTTGTCAAATTCTCCGCAGCCATTTTTTGCATCTTGGCAGGAATTTCTTCGCTTAAAATTTCTAGTAGAAAATTTGTCATTTTTTTTAGTTTATAACTTTATTTAACTGGTGGCCCGCGCTTAACTTTCTTAAAACCCCACAATCTCCTCAACTCTCAAAAACTTAGCTGACTTAACTAAGCCAGCGTCAAGCAATTCCATCATATTAATCACATCTTGCTCTTTGGTTTTCTCAGTCAAAAAGCCACATAAAATTTCTTCTTCCTTATCAATAAAAACTGACTTCTCAATTTTAATTTTATCACCAAAAACCATTTCTGCTAAATGAGTTTTTTGAGCTAAGTTTTTATCAACCACCAGCTTCAAAAAATATCTGCCAACTCGGTTAGAAATTTTAGAAATAGCCGCCGCTTTTAAGTCATCAGTTTTTACGCCAAAAACAGATGAAGTGCGATTATTGGCAATATCAATCAAATCAGCCACAATTGCCGAAGCAGTTGGCAAGCTGCCTGCACCGCGACCAACGGCGATATTCCAACCAGCGTTTGAATTGTTGGTTAAAATTGCGTTAAAAGAATCATCCACTTGAGAAATTTTCTCTGCCTTAGAAATCAAAGCTGGATAAACCGCTTGTTGAGAGCTTTCCTGCAATTTTTTATAAACTGCTAAAATTTTAATTTTATAACCAAGCTCATCAGCCAAATTAATATCTTCGATACTAACTTCATCAACGCCTTCAATCGAAAGCTCTTCAAATGCAGGTTTTGCGCCCGCAGCAATTGCGGCAAGAAGTGCTAATTTATGAGCGGTGTCTATACCCTTAATGTCAAAAGTTGGATCAGATTCAGCATATCCCAAATCTTGCGCTTGCTTTAAAGCAGCGGCAAAATCAAGATTTTCTCTTTGCATTTTAGTTAAGATAAAATTGCAAGTGCCGTTTAAAATTGCGTAAAATTCAGTAATTTCATTTGAGGCAAAACCTTCTTTAAAAGCTTTGATTATTGGAATCGATCCAGCAGTTGAAGCTTCAAAAGCAATTTGCACATTTGAGCTTTCCGCCAATTTCGCCAATTCAAATCCATGAACCGCAAGCAAAGCTTTATTGGCAGTTACATAATGTTTGCCATTTTTTAAAGCCGATTCGCAAAGTTCTTTAGCCAAAGTATCGCCGCCAATAACTTCAACGATTATATCAATTTCTGGGTCGGAAGCTAAATCCAACGAATTTTCATAAAATTTTACATCTGAATCGATGAAATCTTTTTTGCTGCGTGCAGAAACTGCTGTGATTTCAAGGCAAGCGCCTGCTCTTTTAGAAATTAAATCTGCATCTTTTTTAAGAATATCATAAACGCCTTTGCCAACAATACCAAGTCCGGCAAGACCAATTTTAATTTTTTTCATTTTGAATTTTTGAATTTTTGAGTTGCTTCGAGATTACATATTTAGCAGTTTTTGGCCAATTCCCAGGCGAAAATTACAACTGCATCGTCAGGTAATTTTGCAATCCGATTTTTTTGATCAACTCAATTTGTGTTTCTAAAAATCCAAAATGATTTTCTTCGCTGATAAGAATTTTTTCTAAGATGTCTTTGGTTCCAGTGTCTTCATTTTCAAACGCTGCTTTAATAGCATTTCTTAAATCGGCAATAGCATCAATTTCTAACTGATGATCATTTTTCAACATTGATTCTACAGTTTCGCCGATATTTAGATTTTTATAATCAGTCATTTTTGGCGCGCCTTTTAAGAATAAAATGCGGGCAATAATAATGTCAGCATGTCTCATCTCATCAATAGATTCAGCTTTGGTGATTGCAGCAAGTTTGTTAAAACCTTGATCTTCAAGAATTTTCGCATGTAGAAAATATTGATTAATCGCCACTAATTCATTGCGCAGAATAATATTAAGATGGCTGATAACTGCTTGGCTGCTCTTACTTTTCATATATTTGGGAAAGTTTTTTAGGAAAGAAATATGGGCAAGAGTTTTAATTTTTAATTGACCTAAATTCAAGTTGTTTGTTATCTTGCGAGACTATCAAATAAAATCTTGATCCCTCAATTAAGGGGCGGCAACTAGCCCCAACCTATCAGTAATTAAATTTATAAAATGAAAAAATATCCCCAACCTAATCAGAACCTTGATTTTGCTGCGCTTGAAGAAAATATTTTAAAATTTTGGCAAGATGAAAAAGTTTTCGAAAAATCAGTAGAAATTAGAAATTTTCCTGAAGGGCTTGATGAAGATAGCGTGTCTCCAGTTACAGAACCTTGTGCTTTGAAAAGCCACACTCATTGCAGACATTCAAAAGAAGAAAAATCAGAATTCGTATTTTACGACGGGCCCCCTTTTGCCAACGGACTTCCACATTACGGACATTTGCTGACCGGCTTTATCAAAGATTTGGTTGCGCGTTATCAAACCATGAAAGGCAAAAAAGTTGAACGCAAATTTGGCTGGGACACGCACGGCTTGCCAGTTGAAATGGAAACTGAAAAAGAATTAACCGCGAAAGAAGGCCGCTCAATTTCAGGACAAATTGCAATTCAGGAATATGGCATTGAAAAATTTAACGATGCTTGCCGCGCTTCAGTTATGCGTTATGCTGACGATTGGGAAAATTATGTTACTCGCCAAGGCCGATTTGTCGATTTTAAAAATAGCTATAAAACCATGGATGTTAATTACATGGAATCTGTGATTTGGGCTTTTAAGCAGTTGTTTGATAAGGGTTTGTTATATGAAGATTTTAGAGTAGTTCCTTATTCTTGGGCTTGCCAAACGCCACTTTCGAATTTTGAAACTAAGATGGATAACTCTTATAGGCAGAAGGCTAGTAAGGCGGTTACTGTTAAATTTGAGTTGGAACAAATTCCTGAATTTCTAAAACAATATAATCCAACTAAAGTCTCTCTAGTTGCTTGGACAACTACTCCTTGGACACTTCCTTCAAATTTAGGTTTGGCTGTTGGTAAAAATATTGATTACGCCGTTTTAAAAATAAAACCAAAGTCCGTCATCCTTGACGGCAAAGCCGTCGAGGATCTCGCGAGTCAGGAGAAAAACTTAGAGAGATCCTCGGACGCTAAAGCGTCCAAGGATGACGGCTCTTTTTTAATTTTAGCTGAAGCTTTAGTTGAAAAATTTGCCAAAGATTTTGGCGAATTTGAAAAAGTCGCAAGCTTTAAAGGTTCTGATTTAGTTGGTCTAAATTTCAAACCACTTTTTCCTTACCTTGAAATTTTTAAAGAGGGAGCAGTTCTTACTACTTCTAAACCAGGCGTAGTTTCTGTTGTAAAAGCCTATCCTAATTGCTTTACAATCTTACATGGAGATTTTGTTTCAACAGAAGAAGGAACAGGAATTGTTCATCTTGCTCCTGGATTCGGCGAAGATGATCAATTACTTTGTAAAGCCAATGATATCCCAACTATTTGTTCAGTTGATGAAGCTGGAAAATTTGCTAGCGTAGTAGTAAATAAAGTTTTCTTAGAAATTTTTAAAAAAGATTATGGCGATCAAAATTTACCAGACCTCCAAGGTCGCCAAGTTTTTGAAACCAATGATGACATTATCAAATATCTAAAAGGCACAGGCGCTTGGATTAAAACCGAGCAATATCTTCACAACTACCCACATTGCTGGCGCACCGACACGCCGTTGATTTATCGCGCGGTTTCTTCTTGGTATGTTGAAGTTACCAAATTCAAAGATCGCATGGTTGAGCTGAACCAAGGCGTCAACTGGATTCCAAGCCACATTAAAGACGGACAATTTGGCAAATGGCTAGAAGGCGCGCGCGATTGGTCAATCACCAGAAACCGCTTCTGGGGCTGCCCGGTGCCAGTTTGGAAAAGTGAATCTGGGAAGATAAAAGTTTTTGGTTCTGTTGCCGAACTTGAAAAAGTTGCGGGCCGCAAAGTTGATAATTTGCATCGCCCTTACATTGACGAAATTGTTTTTGAAGAAAATGGCGAGACTTATAAACGCGTTACCGATGTGCTTGATTGCTGGTTCGAATCTGGTTCAATGCCTTATGCGCAAATGCATTATCCTTTCGAAAATAAAGAACGCTTTGAAGAAAATTTCCCTGCCGATTTTATCACCGAATATGTCGCGCAAACTCGCGGCTGGTTTTACACCTTGTTTGTGTTATCAACTGCACTTTTTGATAAAGCGCCGTTTAAAAATGTAATTTGCCATGGAACAATTTTGGATGAAAACGCGCAAAAACTTTCTAAAAGATTAAGAAATTACGCTGATCCTTTGGAAATTTTTTCGACTTTCGGATCAGACGCCATGCGCTTTTACATGATTTCGCAACCTGTGATGCGCGGCCAAGAACTTAAAATTGATAAAGAAGGAAAGGCTATTCGCGATACTTTGCGTTTAGCTGTGAAGCCTTTGATCAATGCTTATAATTTCTTTTGTCTTTATGCAAATTCGGACAAAATTGAAGCCAGTCGTATCGAATATAAAAGAGAGTTAAGCCACACTTTGGATCGTTATATTTTATCTAAGTTGAAAGCAACTGTGGAAAAAATTGACGCTGCAATGACCAACTACGACACGGTTACGGCCTGCGAAGAATTTGTACAATTTTTTGAAGCCTTAAATAATTGGTATATCAGAAGAAATCGTCAAAGATTTTGGAAGAGTGTGGAAGCAGGAAAAGTTGATCAAGATAAGCAAGACGCTTATGACACGCTTTACACAGTTTTAGTTACAATGTGTGAAGCGGCAGCGCCTTTGATGCCATTTACTACTGAGTTTGTTTGGAAGGGTTTGCAGGGCGAGTAACTAATAGATTGTCATTTTCCTGAGCACTGTCATTTCGAGCGCAGCGAGAAATCTCATAAAATTGACACTAGGAGTTTAAGTCTCATGAGATTTCTCGCTGCGCTCGAAATGACAGTGTTAGTGAAATGAGAGTATTAGTGAAATAAAAGTGTGCGTTTCTCTAAAACCAATCCCTCTTCTTAATCAAATAAGTTTGCACAACACCAATTGTTATCATTGCTGTCGCAAAAATATAAAAAGCATATTCATATTCAGATCCTGGAATACCACCAACATTGATTCCAAATAGACCAGTCAAGAAAGTCAAAGGCATAAAAATCACTGTAATTAGAGATAATTTATACATGCTTCTATTCAGCTTTTCACTTAAAGCATTGGCCAATTCATCATGCAAAATTTGCGATCTTTCGCGGGCTTCGTCGGCTTCTTCAATAAGATGAGTAATATTGTCGTAATTTTCTTGAAAATGTCTTTTGCTCCAATCATCAATCCAGCTACATTCTGAAGCTTTCAACTTAGATATCACATCTTTTTGCGGCAGTAAATAGCGTTTAAATACACTAGATTTACTTCTGATTCTAAGCACCGCTTCACGAAATTTTATATCATGAGTGGTGGTAACTTTTTCTTCCAAAGCGTCAACTTCTTCAGTTAAAGCATATAAAAATGGCGAGGTTGTGAAGAGAATTTCATAGAGAATATTATATAGAAATTCGCCGGAATTTTTGATTTTTTTGCCAGCTTTAATTGATTCTTCAATATCAAAAACCGCTTTCATATTACGGCGTTGCACTGTGATAATTCTATCCTTATCAATCCAAATACGCAGTGAAGGCATGTCTTCTGGTTCGCAATCTTGATGTGAATTTACGCCGCGAAGAATGATTAAAAGACCATCGTTAAAACTGATCACTCTAGGACGAGTTTCTGCAGCCAAAAGCGCATCAATAATTAAATGATCGAGATAAGAAGCTTCTTGCTCCAACCATTTTTTAGTGGTTTTGTTATTAGCATCCAAATGAACCCAAGCCAAACCTTCACTCTTCAACTCTTCTGCAGTGTGTGCGTTATCTACTTCATGAGAAGTGCCATCATCATCAAAAGAGTGAGAAAATAAAATATGGCTATGTTTGGTCATATGGAATTATTTAGGATTAAAACTTTTCCAACTCTTAATTTTTAGGTGCTGAATCTACAACTTTTTTGAAAGAGATTATTGATTTACCAATGATAGTGCCATTTTTTCTCATCAAAGAAGTTCCGATCAATGAACGAGAATCAACTAGATAAAAATTATCTTCAAAATTTATTTTTTGCTTAACCCCTTCTCTTAAAACTGAAAGAGGATAGTTCATTTGCATAGCATTTCCTAGTTGTCTGCCTTGAGCTGGCTCAATAACATCATGACCAACCGCGCCAAATGATAAACCATCTTCACTCACATCAATTAACCAAGTTCTGCTGTCTTTTTTACCATCTTCATAAACAAAATTTTGTTGCAAAACGCCTTTGTTATCTTCCCATTTTCCAGTCATTTTAGCGATATAGCTATTTGTGATTTTGCCATTTTGGTCTTGGGTGATTGCGAATGCTTCAATATCGCCTTTGAAGAAATTTCTAATATCAATTTTTGGAGCTTTTTCCAAAAAAGAAAGCTCTTCAACTTTTTTATTTCCTTGAAAATAAGCACAAGAAGAAAGGGAAATGGCACAAGTAATTATAGCTAGTGATGAGAGAAATTTTTTCATAAATAAAATTAATTATTTTAAATTAGATATGCATTTTAGCGGCTTTATTTCTGGCAATGATGTTCAAAGCTTCTACTGCTATGGTAAAGAATAGCGCAAAATATAAGTAACCTTTAGAAATATGCATTTGGATGCCTTCTGATAAAAGAATAACTCCGATCATGAAAATGAAAGCCAAAGCGATAATTTTTAGTGAAGAATATTTAGCCAAAAAGTTGCTAACATGTTCAGAAGCAAAAAGCATCACAATCATAGAAATCACAATCGCAACTACAATAATTGGAATGCTATTTGGAATGTGACTTGTCATGCCAACAGCGGTAATTACTGAATCGAAAGAGAAAACAAAATCAATTAAACTGATTTGCACAACTGAACCAAGAAGAGAATCTCTAACTTTGATTTTAGATTCTTTACCATGTTCGCTATCAGCGTTGCGGGCGAAAGTATCTTCAAAAATTTCTTTGCCACTTTTCATAACTAAGAATAAACCACCCAAAATTAAGAGCATACTTTTCCAAGAGAAATCTGTGACGCCTAAAGTGAATAAAGGATTATTCAAACTCATCACCCATTTCAAAGTCATCAACATTAAAATTCTTATGATAAATGCTAAAGCAAGACCGAAAATACGGGCATTTTTGCGATTTTTTTCTGATAAATTATTAACAACAATCGCAATAAAAATAAGATTATCGATACCCAGAATGATCTCTAGAAAAGTAAGAGTGATAAGATTAATTAGAAGTTCTGAAGTGAAAAATTCCATGGTCTAAATTAAGTTAGTTGAATAAGTTTTTTTGAATAAAGAAAAGCAAGTAAAGGCTGAATGTGAAAACCTAAAATTGCGTAATAATCGCCCGTAGTTTTTTGAAATAAATGTTTGCCAAGAGATTCATATTTATAACTTCCCGCACTGCCCCAAGCCTCATCAGATTTAACATAAGCTTTTATTTCATCATCAGACAATTTGCGCATTTGCAATTTGGCTTGAGCGAAATTTTTAAAAATTATTTTACCATTTTTAGCAACCACAACTGCATTATTTTGGCTGTGAATTTTGCCATTAAGTTTTTTTAATTGTGACACAGCTTCTACAACATTTTTTGATTTAGAAATTTCTAAATTTTCAATTGCACAAATTTGATCTGAGCCGATTACTAAAGCATCAGGGAATTTTTTGCTGATTGATAAAGCCTTGCCAAAAGACAATTCCAAAGCCCTCTCTTTGGAAGAAAGAGACTTCATTTTTTTCTTCGCTTTTTCTTCATCAAAATCGGGAGCAATTGCTTTAAATTTTAAGCCTGTGTCGCTTAAAATTTTTTTTCTAATCATGGAAGTTGAAGCCAATATTAAATCGCAATTTTGCTGTAAAGAGGCCATTCAATTAAGACTTAATTGCAATCATTGACAAAAATCTTTGCTCCATTGCTGGATCATTTTTAAAAGCACCAAGCATTCTTTTAGTGATTGTGGTGGTTTCAGTTTTATGAATTCCACGAGTTGTCATGCATTGATGTTGTGCATCGAGGAGAACTGCAACACCTTTTGGTTTTAAAACTTTATTAATAGTGTAAGCAATTTGTGCTGTCATGGTTTCTTGAGTTTGCAGGCGCTTACCATAAACATCTAAAAGACGGGCAATTTTACTAATTCCAACTACTTTTTTATTTGGAATATAGGCGATGTGAGCCTTACCAATGAAAGAAACCATGTGATGTTCACAGTGAGATTCCATGCGCATGTTTTTTAACAAAACAATATCATCATAACCTTCAACTTCTTCGAAAGTTTTACCCAAAACTTCTTCTGGGTTGATGTCGTAACCTGAGAAAAATTCGCGATAAGCATTCACAACTCTTTTTGGAGTTTCAAGTAAACCTTCGCGCTCAGGATTATCTCCCGCCCAAGCGATTAGAACTTTTACAGCGGCCTCCGCTTCTTTAACTGAAGGACGATTTATTTTTATAACTTGGTTGGCAGATTTTTTCATTTTATTTTGGAAATTTATCGATCTTGATTTCAAACTCTACAGGTGTTAAGCGCTTAAGCTTTTCGATAAAGCTAATTTGCAGCATGAAAAATTACAAGTATCAAATTCGCTCTCATTTAAATTATATCCTTCGAGCTACTTGAAATATAAAAAGTGAGTAAATAGATTGCGGGCGTCTTTCCTAATTCGACTAAGTTCAAACCAAATGAGTTCTAGTCAATTACTCTTCAAGACACCACTTGAATATCCACTACCAAAATCTTTAAGGAGTTTTATGAAAAAGAGTTTTATCGCTTTAGCAACCATTTTCACTTTGTCTTCACTTAGCGCTAACGCTAGCACCATCGGAGTTTTAGATGTTGAAAAAATCGTGAAAGAATCAATCGCAATGCGCGACATTCAAAGCAAAGTTAGCAAGAAACAAGACGAATATCAAAAAGATGTTAACAAAAGACAAAAAGAATTAGAAGCCGAACAAAAGAAACTTGAAGGCAAAAAAAATGTTTTGTCTAAAGAAGCTCTTGAAAAAGAAATGAAAGCTTTTGAAACCAAAATTGACGGCCTTAAAGAGCTTGTTGATAAAAAACAAAACAGCTTGAAAAAAGCTTCTGTTGACGGCATGGGTAAAGTTAATGACAAAATCAAAGACATCATCGCTGAAATTTCTAAAGAAAAAGAAATCGATTTAATTATTCCATCGACTCAAGCTTTATTTTATAAAGATGAGCTTGATATTTCTGCTGAAGTTCTAGCGAAATTGAACAAAAAAATTACCAAAGTTGATGTAAAGTTTGAGTAGAATTTAAAAGCTCGAATTGTATAAAAGGGGGATCGAAATCGATCCCCTTTTTTTTGTTCTAAATTTTAGATATTCCCAAATTAATGTTCATACATCTCCGCAATCACACAACTTATTCGCTTTGTAAAGGTGCGATAAAAATTTATGATCTGGTTGATAGAGCGGTTTCTTTAAAAATGCCGGCGATTGGAATATCAGATTGCACCAATCTTTTTGCTGCTTTGGAATTTTCTTCTGTCTGTAAAAAAGCCGGAATTCAGCCAATTTTGGGCTGCGAAATGTTGGTTAATTTTCAGGAAAAAACTCAGAAAAATACCTCAAATTTAGACATCGAAAATTCTCTTTCCAAACTTCCGTTAATTGCTTTTAACGAAGAAGGTTACAAAAACCTGATGTACTTAGTAAGCTACAGCTTTTTAAATCGCCAAAGCGGCATTACTCCTCACATTGATTTCGACTTACTCAAAACTAGATCTGCTGGCCTAATTGCTCTTTCTGGCGGCGTTGCGGGAATAGTCGGCAAGCTTTTACTAGAAAGCCAAGACAAAAAATTAGAAATAATTTTAGAGGATTTATTACAGGCTTTTCCTAATCAAAATTTTTATCTCGAGCTTTCAAGACTTGGAATAAAAGAAGAAGCCGAGCTAGAACAAAAATTTATTGATCTGGCTTACAAACATTCAATTCCCCTGGTTGCAACAAATGATGTTTATTTCTTAAGCGCCGATATGTTTGAAGCGCAAGACATTTTAAGTTGTATTGGTGAAGGCAGATTTTTTTCAGAAGTGGATCGCAAAAAAAATTCTCCACAGCAGTTTTTTAAAAGCCCTGAACAAATGGAAGAACTGTTTTCTGACATTCCTGAAGCCATTGAAAACACTGTAAATATTGCCAAAAAATGCCATATCATGGCTTTTGAACGCGCACCAACTTTGCCGAAATTTAGCACTGAAGATGGTTTTGATGAAGCTGCCGAATTAAAAGCTCAAGCTTTGGAAGGCTTGAAAATGAGACTTACAACTAAGTTTGCTCTTGAAGAAATAGCTGAAACAGAACAAGAAAAATTCAATCAAGAATATATTGCGCGCCTTGAATATGAAGTTTCGGTGATCACTAAAATGAATTTTTCAGGATATTTTTTAATCGTATCTGACTTCATTAAATGGGCTAAACATAATGATATTCCAGTTGGGCCAGGTCGAGGTTCGGGAGCGGGTTCGATTATCGCTTGGTCGTTGCAAATTACCGATCTTGATCCGATTCGTTTCGGCTTGCTGTTTGAAAGATTTTTGAACCCTGACCGTGTTTCAATGCCCGATTTTGATATCGATTTTTGCCAATCGCGCCGCGATGAAGTGATTGATTATGTGCAGCAAAAATATGGCAAAGATTATGTCGCGCAAATTATCACTTTTGGAAAATTACAAGCGCGCGCCGTGATGAAAGATGTGGGCCGCGTGTTGCAAGTTCCTTACAATCAGGTGGACAGAATTTGCAAACTTATTCCTTTCAACGCTATTGAAGCGGTGACTTTAGAAAAAGCGATCGATATGGATAAAGACTTGCAACAAGCCATTAAAGAAGATCCGCATGTGACAAAATTGGTAGATATTGCCCTGAAATTAGAAGGCCTCAATCGCCATGCTTCAACTCACGCAGCGGGCGTGGTTATTGGCGATAAACCACTTCACGAAATTTGCGCCCTTTATAATGATGATGGTGGAAGCATGCCAGCTGTTGGCTATTCCATGAAATATGCTGAAGGAGCTGGCCTTGTAAAATTCGATTTTTTGGGTCTTAAAACTCTGACCACAATTTCTGAAGCTGTAAAATTAATTGAAAAAACTAACGACTTAAAAATCGATATTAGCAATTTGCGTTTGGATGATAAGCTTACTTTTGAAATGCTTTCAACAGGTGATTCTATTGGCGTGTTCCAGATAGAGTCTTCTGGAATGAGATCGGTTTTGCGCCAAATGAAGGCCGATAAAATTGAAGATATTATCGCTTTGATTTCGCTTTATCGACCAGGTCCGATGGATAACATCCCAACTTATATTCGCCGCAAACATGGCGAAGAAAAAATTATTTACCCTCACCCACTTCTTGAGCCAACTTTAAAAGAAACTTACGGCGTAATTGTTTATCAAGAACAAGTAATGGAAATTGCTAAAGTTTTAGCTGGATATAGTCTTGGGGCTGCGGATTTACTGCGTCGCGCCATGGGTAAAAAAATTAAAGAAGAGATGGACCAACAGCGCGAAATTTTTGTAAATGGAGCTATTAAAAATGGTGTGGATAAAAGACAGGCTGGAGAAATTTTTGACCTTGTGGATAAGTTCGCAGGTTATGGTTTCAACAAATCTCACGCTGCGGCTTACGCTCTAATCTCTTACCAAACAGCTTATTTAAAGGCGCATTATCCTGTTGAGTTTATTACGGCTTCGATAAATCTGGAAATTGATAATACCGATAAGATTAACATTTTCTTGCAAGTGGCGAAGGATCACGGGATTCAGATTTTACCACCAGATGTGAATGCTAGTGAGGCTTATTTTAGTATTGAGAGGATTGGTTAGTGCCCTCGGCGTCATTCCTAGAAATCTCTCAAACCAGTGGTTGAGAGATTCTAAAAAGTTAGAAAAATTATAAACACAATTTACACCTCCCCTTGGACTATAAAGTAAAAATAAAAAACCTCACCCAAAGCACTGAAATTGCTCGTCTATGCGATGATGCTCAAGCTTTCATAACTTCTTTGGCCACTAAAAATTTTCCAGATCAAGACAGCGTTTTCATCGCCGAGAATGCGGCGCAGATGGAAAGTTTTGAGAAACAGCTGCGCTTTTTTGCGCCTCACATCATTGAAAAATTTGAAATTTTATATTTCCCAGCTTGGGATTGTCTGCCTTATGATCGCGCTTCGCCAAAACAAATCATCATGTCGCAGCGCATCAAAACACTTTACAAACTAGCTAACCGCGACAGTTCTGATGATTGTCGAAATCGCCCAAATTTTTTAATCATCACTTCTGCCAACGCTGTTTTGCAAAAAGTTGTGGCACCAAATTTTATCAAAAATTCTGGAATTTTAGCTGCCGCCAAATCAAAAATTTCTACTTCACAAATTGCCGAATTCTTAGTCTTTAACGGCTATCAACGCCAATCTTGCGCCAATAATGTGGGAGAATTTGCCATTCGTGGCGGCATTGTTGATATTGTGGTTCAACACGGCCTTGAACCAATTGGATATCGTTTAGATTTTTTTGGTGATGAGGTTGAATCGGTCAAAGCCTTTGACCCTCTAAGCCAAATGTCGCAAGAAACTTTGCGCTCAATTGAAATTTTGCCAGCAAGTGAAGTTGTGCTAAATCAAAAAACCATCGCCAATTTTCGCGAAAAATATCGCCATAATTTTGGACTTCCTGTTGATGATCAGCTTTACAGCGCCATCTCTGACATGCGCTCTTATCCAGGGATGGAACATTGGTTGCCGTTTTTTTATGAAAGCGAATTAGTCAGCTTTTTTGATTATTTAAAAAACCCTTTGCTGTTTTTAAATCAGAAAGTTTTTTTCCATTCTCAAGTTCGCGACAAAACTATCGCCGAATATTACAAATCAAGGATTGAAAGCGTTAAAGAAAGCAAAATTTCTGGGGCAATTTACAATCCAATTTCGCCAAACTTACTTTATTTTTCTGACGAAAATTTCAAAAAAAATATCTCTGAAAAAACTAACATCATCTTCAATAATTTTGCCGTTGGTGATGGCGAATCTAAAAGAATTTTAGATTTTGAAATTTCATCAATGCCAGATTTTGCTTTGGCTGGACGCGCAAATGCCAAAGATCCAATCGACTTGATGCAAGAATTTATCCAGTCAATTTTGCTGGATGCTAAAAAACAAAAAGTTGTGATCGCTTGTCTTACCGAAGGTTTCAAAGATCGTTTGGTAAAATTGCTTTTGGATTTCAATTTATCTTGTCAGGAAATTTCAACTTTCGCTGATCTTCACAATGTGGCGCCACAAAAAATTGCCATTTGCGTGATGCCAATCGGCCTTGGATTTGTAACTTCCGACTTAATTTTAATTGGTGAACAAGCAATTTTTGGCGAAAAAATTATTCGCCGCAAAACCCATGATAAAGCCGCTTCTCAAAGACTTTTAGAAGAAGGTTTAACCATTGCAATTGGTGAATTGGTTGTGCATCGCGACCATGGTATTGCAAGGTTCGACGGCATTCAGACTATTGTTAATGAACCCCCATCTTCACGCTTCACTTCGTTGCGCGATGACTCAACCCCCCTAAATAGGGGGATTGTCAGAGAAGCTATTCGAAGCGATTTTCTGAAATTAATTTACGCAAATAACGACACGCTTTTTGTGCCGGTTGATGACATTAATTTGATCACGCGTTATGGCGCCGATAATCCGTTAATTCAACTTGATCGTTTGGGCGGGGGCGGCTGGAAAAATCGCAAAACTAACACTAAAAATAAAATCAAAATTGCGGCCGCCGCACTAATAAAAATTGCTGCCGCGCGCCATGTAAAAAAAGCTCCAATTCTAATTCCAGATTCACATTGGTATGAAGAATTTAAAGCGCGTTTTGGCTATATCGAAACTGAAGATCAACTGAAAGCAATTGATGAAGTGGAAGAAGATTTGCGCAAAGGTTCACCAATGGATCGCCTGATTTGTGGCGATGTGGGATTTGGAAAAACCGAAGTGGCAATGCGCGCCGCGGCAATTGCTTCGCGCAATGAAACCAGAAAATTCCAAGTGGCAATTATCACGCCAACAACTCTTCTTTGTCGCCAACATTGTCACAATTTTATCAAAAGATTTGCTGGCACCGATGTAAAAATTGCTCAACTTTCGCGCCTTATCGGCACTGCTGATACGAAAAAAACTAAAGAGAAATTAGAATCTGGCGAAATTGACATTGTGATTGGAACGCATTCACTACTAAACAAAAACATCAAATTCAAAAATCTTGGTTTAGTGATTGTGGATGAAGAACAACATTTTGGCGTGGCCCAAAAAGAACGCCTGAAAGAATTGCGTAATGAAGTTCACATTCTGACGCTTTCTGCCACACCAATTCCACGCACTTTGCAAATGTCGCTAACGGGAGTTAAAGAATTAAGTTTGATTGCAACTCCGCCAGCAGATCGCTTGGCTGTTAGAAATTTCGTGATGCCTTATGATTCGGTGATTGTGAAAGAAGCCGTGCTTCGTGAATATCAGCGCAGCGGCAAAGTGTTTTTTGTGGTGCCGCGCATCAAAGATATTACCGAGATGGAAGATCGTTTGAAAAAATTATTGCCGCCCGAAATTAAAGTCACTCACGCCCATGGCCAAATGACTCCGTCACAGCTAGATAAAATTATGAATGATTTTTATGACGGCAAAATTGATGTGCTGCTTTCAACCACAATTATTGAATCGGGAATCGATATTGCCGACGCCAATACCATGATTATTTATCGCGCCGAAATGTTTGGTCTGTCGCAACTTTATCAGCTTAGAGGCCGCGTGGGTCGTGGCAAGACTCGTGCTTATGCCTATTTTATGATGAGCCCGAAAAAACTTGGTGAAGATGCCCGCAAAAAATTAGAAGTGATGCAGAATTTAGACAGTCTTGGAGTTGGATTTACCGTGGCTTCTTATGACATGGATATTCGCGGCAGCGGAAATTTGCTAGGTGATGAACAATCTGGACATGTGAAAGAAACGGGAGTCGAGCTTTATCAGCAAATGCTTTTGGAAGCGATTGAAGAGCTTAAAAATGGTGGACTAGATCTTCTAGAAAAGCCTGATTCTAGCTTTGAAGCTGATTTTTCAGTGCAAATTAAACTAGGGATTTCACTGCTTATTCCAGAAAATTACATGTCAGATTTAAGTTTGCGCATGAATTTCTATAAAAAAATCGCGGCAATAAAAAATCAAGATGAGCAAGAAAGATTACAAGTAGAAATGACTGATCGCTTCGGAAAATTGCCAGAAGAAGTTTTGAATTTGATGGAAATTGCGCTACTGAAGTCTATGTGCAAAAAGATCGTTGTTGAGAAATTAGAAATCATCAATGAAGGAATCTTGATTACCTTTAAAGACAATAAATTCACAAATCCTGAAAGCTTATTGCAAATGATTTTCTCAAGCAAAAACCAGATTAAGATTCACACTGGGCAAAGAGTTTTATTCTTAAAAGATGTGAACTCTGTTGCTGGAAAAATTAGATCGGCTTTTGAAGTGGTGAGAAAAATTGAGTCGCTCGTCGTCTCATAACAAAAAACGAAACCGCTGGTTGAGGCCGAGTCTAAAACGGCAGAAGGTTTCTTTTGCTGAGCTTATAAAAAGTCCGCGGCTAGAACCTTCCGCTGGTTTCGACTCCGCTCAACCGGCGGTTTTTGAATTTGCTTTGTCTTACTGGACTATACCAAACTAAATATCTTTAGTCTGGTATAGTTTTTATTTTACGCCGTACGAACGGCGCCCCACTTTGTGGGGACCACATATACCAAACAAACTTTATTGAGAGTAAAGATTTTTAGTTTGGTATATCTTAATAAAAACCCATTTTTTTGCAAAAGTGATTTTGCCTCTAAGACCTGATTTTACTGAATAAAATGAGATTTTCCACCGCGGTGTGGAAAATCTATTTTAAGAGATAAGTTGTAATAGGGCTTATTAGCAAAGCTAGTGACTACATAAACAAGTCTGAAGTGGATTTTAAATATCCTCTAAACTAGTAAATGTATATTTGTTATTAAGCTTTAAAGGAATTTGACATCCAGCTCTTACTTTTGCTTTATCACTTGGAATTTCTTTTGTTACCGAGTCTATTAAGTCCAACTCATCCTCGCTTGCCTCATGTGGTTCATTTGGCTCGCTTTTAACTTCTCCTACACAGGTACTACAAGATAACTGCTCTTTGCAAGCAGCTTCTACTTTACCTCGTTCTGCTAGGGCTGTAGCAATAATGAGCCTGTCGCAAATCCACCCAAAAACCTCATTTAAATTTCTGTAATTTTTCGCATCATTTTCTTGTTATTAAAACTCTTTATGAGCCTGTCGCAAATCTAACTTCCAAAAAAATTTAAACTAAAAAAATCTAACTCAGAACTTTTAGCAATTTCCTACTCAATTTTTTTGGAATTTTTTTGGAAGTTAGATTTGCGACAGGCTCTTTATTAACTCTGTCGTTCTTGATGATTTGTGGAAAGCGGCGTTGTCTATACCAAATAAACAATCTCTTAATATTTATTTCAGACAAACTTTGATTGTATTTTTCGGAGCAAATCATGCCAAGAGCTTACAGTAGAGATTTAAGAATCAGAGTTGTTAATCGGGTTAAGGAAGGCAAAGAATTGCATCAGCAAATAGCGGATAATTTTGGAATTGGAGTTGCAACTCTTCGAAGATGGATTCAGCTTTATAAAGAAACTGGATCAGTTGAACACAAAGTGCCTGCTGTAACCAGACCAAGAAAAGTTGATTACAAAAAAGTTCAGAAATTCGTCGAGAAAAATCCCGATAAAACTTTAAAAGAAATCGGAGAAAGATTCAAAATATCAGCTTTTGCAAGTCACAAAATAATTCGAAAACTCAACATCACATATAAAAAAACGCTTCCGCTACGAGGAGCAAAGGGAAGATTTGA